>JBJOMZ010000024.1:0-25103 GCA_046052105.1 Verrucomicrobiota bacterium
CCTCAAGAGCGAGATGCTCCATCAGACCGATGAGCAGGTTGTCCATGTAGGTGGGTTTGCTGGAGTCCTTTTGCTCTTTTCGCTGCCACGGCACCACGTGCTTCGTGCTGGGCACGATCACGGGAAATTGGCGCATGGTGACATAGGGCAAATCTGGCGCCCACAGTTTCGACGCCGGCAGCTTGCCGGGATCCAAATCGAACTTGATGCCGGCAAAATAGTCCTCCGCCACATTCATTACCATACGCCGTTGGGCCCACTGGCACAATGTGCTGTGGGCATAGATCACATTCGGCCGCACGTGTGTCACCCAGTCGGGCCACTTTCTCTGCTGCGCTTCATCATAAATCCATTGATACAAGAGCAAGGCCCACTCGGGATCATTCAAGCCGCTGTCAAATTCTGCTTCGTGCCATGTCCAAAACGCCCACGTATCGAAGGCGTGGCGCGTTTTGACATCCGGTAACCGTTTTTGCAATCGCTCCAAAAACAGTTTCCACGCACCGTCCAGTCGCGCTGCAGCGGCGGCATTGCCCTCGGCTTCGCGAATGCGGCGCAGCTTGCGAAAATAAGGACCTGTTTCTTTTCTGTCGTATGCATAGGTATTGGCCGCGTAGGGAGTTTTTTTCGGCTCTTCTTGCGCCCACAGCACTTCCCCGCAACAAGTCAGAACTCCTAACAAAATTACGAATATCCGATGGTTTATCATGGACATTTTCTAACGGTATGATTAGATTTTGTAAAACAAGAAGTTAGCCAATATGAAACAATTTTTCTCCATCGCTTCGACTTTCTGGATGCTTTGTTTGCCGCTCAGCGCGTTGACGGTTGAGGAGGGTATGCAGCGTTTTCTCAAGGGCGAAAAAATCACTGCCGAGGAAATGGAAGCCATCACGGGACGTCACGCGCCCGCTGCAGAAGCCCCCGAAATCATGAACGATGGCAGTCATTATCTCAATTTTGTGAAACTATCGATCATGGATCCCGCGCATCACGGCGGGTGGCCTTATCGCATCGATCTGATGGACAACGAACGCAGTCAGAAAAAAACCTACAACGAGCTCAAGGCGATTTACGAAAAAAACAAAACACCGGTGGTAGCTTATGCGTTAGTGTGCCCTGCCATGTTTGTGAATGACTGGAAAATCCTGCCGGAGCTTTTCAAGAAAATTGAAGAAAACTCGATCCTCAAAGCACATTTCGACGAGGTCTACACCAAACTCTGGAAGCCTCGGCTCGATCCGGATTTTTGAGGGGTCGGCGATGCGTTAGCGAAGCGTTCGAGACTCAAGCCTCCCATAGCCTATCCTAGTGACGCGCATGATGGTGCGTTGGAGAGTGATCAGGGACTGCAGGCTCGTAAGGCCGGGTGTCGTGGCAAGGTTGCCGGAGAAGCCAAGGAATTCGGGATCGGAAGAGAAATTCGGATAGGTGCTGAGCGCAGCTCTCAAGGCCTCGTAGGGAGGAGCGAAGCCCGTGGCTTGCTCGTTTGGTTCCGTGTAGAAGAAACCTGCAGGTTCTGCGGGGAGCCAACTCACGAATGTAAATGGACCACGTGGATACTGTGCGTAAAGTCTGGACTCTTCGGAAACGACGTAAAACTCCGGATTGGAATAATCCTCTGGGTTGTTTGAGTAGGGGCCTTTGTATTCGTAATTTACGGTGACCGACAAATCATCCGGATTGTCTTCGGAGTAACACCACTTGGCATAGATTTGCATGTGATCCGCACTCAAGTAACGCCACAGGCCAGTGACCTTGTTGCCGAACTTGTTGGGCTGCACTCTGACACGCAAACCGGGATCAGATGCCGGAATTTGAAAAATCCTGCGAAGTTCACCACTGACGAAATCGATGATGGGCCCTACCGATTCATCGGGCGCGTAGGCCTCCTCTGCTCCACCACCCACGAAGATATCATTGATTGCCTCATCTCCATACATGTCGACATCCTTGGTGTTGACGATCCCATCGCCATCGGCCTCTCCATCCAAACCGTTGGCGATCCCATCCGCGTCAATATCGAATTCGAGCCTCCGATCCGAATCAAGCAGTCCATCCCCGTCGATGTCGGCCTCACTGGCGTGATTGTCCGGCAGCCCGTCCGCATCCATATCCAACTCTGCGCTGTGAGCATTGGGGAGTCGATCGCCGATGAATTTCCCGCGGAGAGGTCCGGACCGCGCGGTTCCTCCATCGATGTTCCGATCCCGACCGTTGGGAATCCCGTCGTTATCGACATCGGGGTCCGAAACATTCGGAATCCCATCGCGATCGAGATCGGACGGGCCGGAAGTTTGAGCAAAAGCAACTGACACCATGCAACAATGAAATGCGATCTGTGCAGAGCAACGAAGGAGCCGAGAGCGAAATGTTTTCATGATGATCGATATTCAGCATTTTATGTAGCACGTAGTTGCGGTTGGTCAAACAGACAATGAGATTGTGGGCGCCTGGATTCGTGACCCGCAAAGCTGACCTCAGTCACAGTTTTTGCTACGCATGGTTCAACCACTGCCTGAATGCGGTTTCATCGGCGGCGAGGTGATGGGCATGACTGGGGAGATGGGCGAGGCAGGCGAGGCGTTCGGGGATTTCGATGGAGCCCTGCCCCAGCTCGGCTTCCATCACTTCGAGGAACTTCGCGGGGTGAGCGGTCTCTAACACAATCGTCGGGGTGCCGGGGTGGGCGGCCCGCCATTTCCGCGCGGCCAACCAGCCGACGGCGCCGTGCGGATCGATCTCGTATTGATAGAGCGACTTGACCTCGCGGATCGCGGCACGAGTTTGGTCATCGTCAAAGGAATCGCCGGAAATGCTCGCAGCCATGCGCGGCCAGTCGTCGCCGAACAGATACTGCATGCGCACAAAGTTCGAAGGCGCGCCGACGTCCATGGCGTTCGATAGTGTGGCAATGCTGGGGCGCGGTTCGTAGCGACCACTGCGGAGATAGGCGGGTACCACGTCGTTGCGATTGGTGGCAGCGATCCAGTGCTTCACCCGCAATCCCAGACGCTGCGCCAACAAGCCGGCGGTGAGATTGCCGAAATTGCCCGAAGGCACCACAAAGGCGGGTTCCACTCCCTCGGGCATCATGCGGCTACTATGGAAGTAGTAGAAACTCTGCGGGACGAGTCGCGAGAGGTTGATGGAATTGGCCGAGGTGAGATTGAGGCGCTGTGACAGTTCTGCATCGAGAAACGCGGATTTCACTAGACGCTGGCAGTCATCGAAGCTGCCGTCGACCTCGATCGCCGTGATGTTATGACCCAGGGTGGTGAGTTGTTTTTCCTGCAATGGCGAGACCTTGCCCTTGGGGAAAAGGATGATCACGCGAGTGCCGGGCACTTGATGGAAGGCGGACGCCACGGCTCCGCCGGTATCGCCGGAAGTGGCTACCAGCACGGTGAGTTCGCGATCCTCATCCCGCGTCAGCCAGGCCATCAACCGTGCCATGAAACGCGCGCCGAAGTCCTTGAAGGCCAAGGTGGGGCCGTGAAAAAGTTCCAGCACGAAATCGGCGGGCGCCAGTTGCACGAGCGGAGCATCAAAGCAGAGCGTCTCCTCGACCATCGTTCGCAGCACATCGGCGGGGACATCATCGCCGAAAAACGAGTGAGCTACGTGATAGCCGATCTCCGCGAAGCTCATGCGGCGCCAATCGTGCCAGAACTCATCTGGCAGCGGGCGGATTTCCTGCGGCATGTAGAGTCCGTTATCGGCAGGCAGCGAGCGCAGGATCGCCTCTTTCAGCGGTATGCGTTGGTCGGGTTGTTTGGTCGAGTGATACCACACGGCGGATCAGGCGTTGGTTTTTTCGTCGATCACATGCACGCCGCGCGGATTGATTTGCGAGACGTGGATTTGATTGGAAAGGGGCACGGCGGAAAAGACTTTGGAGATGGCATCGCCGACCTTGTGTGCGGTTTCCTCGCCTTCGCAAAGCGCGAAGACCGAGGGGCCGGCGCCGGAGATCGAGAAGCCGAGCGCTCCTGATGACAACGCGGCGCGTTTCGCCTTGTAAAATTCGGGGATCAGTTTCTGGCGTCGGGGTTCTGCGATCACATCGTGGATGGAGCGTGAAATGAGACCGTAGTCCTCTTGGATCAGACCGCAGATCAGACCACCGAGGTTGCCGATCTGTTGCGTGGCATTGGCGAGTAAAATTTCCTTGGGTAAAATTTCACGAGCCACCTTGGTGAGCACCTCGATGTCCGGATGGACCACGGCGGCCCAGAGGTTTTTCGGCACGGGGATTTGGGCGATGTCCAGTTCCTCATTCGAGCGAATGAAGACGATGCCACCGAGCAGGCAGGGGGCTACGTTATCGGCGTGCCACGCGCCATCGGCACTGGCCTCACCCGCCATGGCAAATGGTAGGAGTTGTTTTTTTGTCAGCGGTTCTCCGATCAGGCGATTGACCGCGTAGACACCGGCGACTGCCGAGGCCGCCGAGGAGCCGAGGCCCGAACCGAAGGGCATTTTTTTGTGAATTTCCATTTCGATGCCGCGATCCAGCATTCCTAGATGGCGCAGGAAATCCAAGGCTGCTACACCTGCGGTATTTTTCTCGGGGTTTTTCGGCAACTTGCCGTCATCGCCTGTGATTGTCGTGATGCGAAGCCCTGGTTTGTCAGAATGGCGGACGACGACTTCGTCGCCGGGGGAGTCGATCGCAAAGCCCAGCACATCATAACCGCAGGCAACATTGGCCACGGTGGCGGGGGCGAAGACACGAGTTTCGAGAATGGGCTCGGGAAGCATGACGCCGCGATAGTACAGATTTTTCCGCATCTGCCCATCGTCAATTGTGTCAAAATTTTGATCGACGCCTCCATGGGCGACGGCGCGATGGTGTCAGGTTTTTTCCGCCACTGAATGCTTGGCGAAGTCCTGCAGGTCCCGTATGCTTGCTGCGATGGACATTGTCGTTGCCGTTCCCGAATCCTCGCAACCCGCTACTCTGCGTTCGGTGCTTGCTGCATTGCGTGCACAAAAACTGGAGGTCTCGCATGATCACAAAAATTGGGGCGATTGGATTCGCATCGACGGTTGCGAGACCGTGATCAGCATCGAGGTGACCCATGGCTTAACCAGCACGGCGACCATTGAGCATAGCGAGGATGATTCGGAAGACATTTTGCCGGCTCTTTATCGGGCCTTCGATCTTGTCGGCTGGATCGGCATCGATGAGGACGGGGAATACCAGTTGATCTGATTCACACCAACATTTTCGATTTTGGCCAAAAAACCCACCAACCAGTATGCTCCCCGGCGGTCGTATCGCGCGGTCTTCTGGGTGTTGGGGCTGTTGGTCGCGGTGATGGCGGCGTGGGCCGTGCATCGGTATCGGGAAACGCTGGCGATGCATTGGTATCGGACCACGGGCACTTTACCCTCGGCAGAGAAAGAGCGGGCACCGGCTCCCGATGCTGCGAAATGGAACCTGCTGCGACAGGACATCCAGCGCTGGCGCAAACACTATGCTGAAAGCTATCGCACGGCGTCGACCCCCCGCGAAAAAAAAGCAGTGATCGATCAGGCGCGCGATTTGTTAGAACATAGCCTGCCGGAAATGATGCGTTGCTGGCTGGGTACGCCATGGGATTTCAATGGCACGGCTACCACACCTGGCGAGGGGAAAATCGCCTGCGGGTATTTTGTCACCACCGTGCTGGAGGCGGCAGAATTTCGCATCGACCGCTCCCAACTCGCCCAACAGGCCTCTCAGCAGATTTTGCGAACGTTTCTACCCATGGAGGATCTGCGCATCCGCGTGGGCATTCCATACAAAACGTTTCGCTTCGAGACCACCCGCGGGCAGCCGGGCATCTACCTCATCGGCCTCGACACGCACATCGGGTTCGTGGTGGTCAAGGACCAGGAATTCCGCTTCATCCACTCTTCTGGATCGCAACCTTGGTGCGTGGTTGATGAATCGTCGGAACTAGCCCTTGTGCTGGCGCGATCGAACTACCGCGTGCTGGGCAATATCAGCGCGAATGACGAGGTTATCCGCCGTTGGCTCATGGGGGAAAAATTTCCCACACAGCGATGAGCCAAAAAAATCGCTTCATTCGATTTTTTACACGGATGATTCTCCATCGACTCGTTTCCGGAATGCCAGAGCTGCGTGGCGGATCGCCGATGCCACATCGGCCTCGGGACGGGCGAAGGGAGGCACGAACCAAGGATACGATCCTAACAGATCGGTGATCACCGCCACTTCACCGTCGCAGGTGTTTTCCCCGCAGCCGATGCCTATGGTCGGAATGGCCACGTCGTTGGTGATTTGAGCGGCAACCTCTGGAACAATCGATTCGAGTACTAACGCGCAGGCTCCGGCATCTTGCAGCGCGAGAGCATCCCGCAGCAATTGATCTGCGGCGGCGGGTGTTTTGCCTTTTTTGCGATAGCCGCCTTCTTCTAACACATGCTGGGGCAGCATACCGATGTGGCCGATCACTTCGATGCCGGCATCGCGGAGGGTCCGCACCGTGGCCGCCTTTTCCTCACCGCCTTCCAGCTTCACGGCATCGGCTCCTGCCGCAATGAGTTGCTGCGCCGATCCAAGCGCCTGCGTAGGTTCGTCATACGTGTGGATGGGCAAATCGCCAAGCACCAGAGCCTTGGGTTTGGCGCGTGCCACGGCGGCCGTGTGGTGGATCATGTGCTCCAGCGTCACGTGGGTCGTGTCGGGAAATCCCAGAACCACCATGCCTAACGAGTCACCCACCAATAGCAAGTCGATGCTCGCCTCATCGAGCAACCGCGCCATCGGATAGTCATAGGCTGTCAGAGCGGTGATGCGACGTAGCCCTTTGCTCTCGCGCAATTGTTGCGCCTTGCCTGCGGAATTCATGAGTTCATCCTGTCTCAGGCGGCGACGCGGGGCAAGCCGAACAAGTCAGAAATCCCATTGATTTTCCGCAAGCATGGCGCATGATGGGTTTGTGACGTTGCGAGCATTTTTTTTTCTGCCCCTGCTTTTGTTGGCTTCCTGTGCCACGTGCTGGCGTGGTGGCGAGCCTTTGCGATCCACTGAGCTCGCTTCCTTGCGTGCGGTGAGTGCGGATTTCCGTCAGGCGGAAAATATCAAGGTCTATCATGGACTCGCGCATCCCCAGCGCGATGCAGCAATCTATGCCCAGCAACTGCGCACGGAACCGCATCGCTTTTTTGCGGGTTTCGCTTTTCATCAGCAACCTGAGGCAGTCACTGCACCGCGCGTGAAGGACATTGTGGATCTGTATACCAGCGCGGATTCCCATCAGGTTCTCTCATCGCCGAAAACCACCTGCGCCGGTTTTCATCCAGATTACGCGTTGGTGTGGTCGGACTCCCTCGGCCAGCGCGTGCTGCAGATTTGCTATGGCTGCCACGAATGGAAATACATCGGGCCCGGCGGCGTGCTGCATACCGACATCAACGAGCCGGCGTATTTTGAGAAAATCACGCGCTGGCTGCCACCGAAACCCTAACGAATCGTGTGGATGTCCGATGCCGAGCAGCCGCGTTCCGAGCTGAGCCAACGCGGTGCCTTGGTTCTCGGCCTGGCCGTGGCTGCGTTTCTTTTCGGCATGACCCGCACCGATGGAATACTCGCCAGCATCGCCCTGCTCGTGATGCTTTCGTTTCCTCTCACCCGCGCGAGGGGCAAGGGCAACCTGCGTGGATTGGTGCTGGATTGCCAGGCATCCCATCGTGGTGTGACGGGGCAAAAATTCCCCGTGCGACTGAGCTTGCAGCGTCGCGATGGCGTCGCCGCATCCCGCGATCTGACCGTAAGCATACGCATGCCGGGAACCAGTGGCCTGTCATGCCCGTTTGCGATCATTGACCCCGCGGCGGATTCGATAAGGGAATCTGCCGTGGAACTGACTCAGCGCGGAGAGATCCATTCCATTCCCTATCAAATCCGTTCGTCGTTTCCTTTGGGATTATGGCATCACACCCGGGACGGTGCGATGGATCATTCGTTGATCGTTGTGCCAAGGCCTATCATTTCGAAAAAGCTCGCCCTTGCGGGTTGGTGGCGTGAAGGCATGGAGTCGTGGGGTTCCCGCCACGCCGCCCATGTCGGTGAAATCCGCGGACTGCGTGCCTGGCGCCCTGGCGACTCCTTCAAACGCGTTCACGCTGCGGCCAGCGTCCGATCCTATGCGCGTGGTCATGGGTTGATGGTGGCGGATACGGATCCGCCGGGATTTTCGCCCCGTCATGTCACCGTAATGTTTCACTCGTATGCCGTGGATCGCGCCATCATTCGTCCGGAAATGTTCGAGCGCGCCCTGGCCTATCTCAGCGGCACCCTGCGCCATTTGTCGCTGCAATCGTTGGCGGTTACGCTGGTGGCGGATTTCGACGGCTGGCTGGAGCAGCCTTGTCGCAATCGCCGCGAACTTCAGGAGCTGTGCGATCATTTCTCGCGCGTGCGGCGTCAAGCGGGAACGGAACTTCATGAGTTGCAGCGCGTGCAGACACAGCTCGATCCCCAAAGCTCTCTGGTAGTGATTTCTGACATGCCGGTATCCCGCTGGCGCTCCGCGATCATACGTCGCGAGATCCCTACCCTCGTGATCCCGGTGCATGCATCGGAAACCCGCCTTGCCACTCCTTCGCGAAAATGAAACGAGCATGGATCATGATTCCGGCACTGATCGCAACCTACCTAGTGTTGCGTGGATGGACATCGGGCAGCACCTCGGGTGCGGCGGCCCTGGTGGCCAGTACGTTGTTGATTGCGGCATGGTGGCTAGCGATCGGCTGGCGCTTTCCGCGCCGCGTGAGCGTTCTTGCGATGGCGTGGGGTGCGGCTCTGCTGCTGTGCTGCGGCAGCGGGCTTGCCTTGTTTTTTCTGCATGCGCCCGCCGCTTTGGATGAGGCCTCGGAGCAGGTGATGTTGGTCTTGAGTTCGGACGCAAGAAAGCAGAAAAAATCAATCGACCAGCACATCAATCGGAACAAACCGCGTTCTGGCAACTGGTTGTGGAACGAACAAACCATTCGCCCCTTGCCGCGTCGTGCCAGTCTCAAACCTGGGAACCAACCGGAGGTGTTCTTGCAGCTCGACAATCCCGCACAGGCTCCGACATTGATCCAGCGCCGCGCTTACATCAGCGCCTTCGCCTTGGGGACCTATCAGGATGCCTCGTGGTCGCTGACCCCTCCCGATGCACCGAGCCCACCGCCGTATCCGCTGCGACCGGGCGAGCTGTTCGCCTATGAAATTTTCCACCCCAGCGACCCCTCGGGGCAAACGCCGATCGTGGCGCTGCAAGGCATGCGCGATGCCGACATCGCTCCGCTATCTTACCGCGGCGACGGCATTCTCATTTTGCCACCCAGCGAGACGGTCATCGGCTACCGTTATCGCGCCCGCTCTCATCCGCTGAGCATCGATGATCTTGACGACGTGGCGGCGGCCGCTCCACGCGCCTCGGCTTCGGGGCCGTGGTTACAGTTGCCGGAGAGCGAAACCTTGCTGATGGGCATCCGCGGACTGAACGCAGAAATGATCACGCCCGGCAGTCTCAAGCGGCAGCTGTTGCAACTGCGCGAGGGTTTGCGGCAGGAGTGCGCTTATTCGCTCGATATCGCCAATGTCGACAACCGTGATCCCTTGGAAAACTTCCTTTTTCATGAAAAACGTGGCCATTGCGAGTTATTTGCCACCGCTGGGGCTTTGGCGGCGCGCGCCCTCGGCGTGCCGTCGCGCGTCAGCTACGGCTGGGCGGGCGGTTCCTACTACGCAGATAGTAATTTGTTCGTCTTTCGCGCCCGCGAGGCGCATGCGTGGACCGAGGTGCTAATCGACGGTGTCGGTTGGGTGGTGATGGATTGTACGCCGCCGGCATCGATCGGCAGCAGTCGAGCGGCGCCGCCCGAGGAGAAACCTATCACGGACGCGGACGTGGCAGAGATGGCGCAAGACGAACAATCGATGCAAGGTGATGCATCGGTCATCTCGATGGTGCTTGTCATGATGACAGCCCTCGGTGCGATCGGCGGATCGCTTTTGTGGATCTTTTCAGGACGTAGGGCGCGCAACCCCATCGAAGCTGTTTCTGCTCACAGCACGAGCGGCGGCTACTATCGGTATTTCCTGCAACTCTGTCGCCAACGCGGCATCGAGGTTTCACGCCATAGGACATTGCGGCAGTTGCTGCGGAAATTTTCGCCAGCGCCAGCTTTCGCATCGGTCCTAGAGCGTTACCACTATCAGGTTCGCTACGGTCGCAACGCGTCCGATCCCGCTTTGGAAGCGTCCTTGCAGGAGCAGATCCGCAAGGAAAAACTCTAGCAGAATTCGTGGCATTCATCATGTCACCGGAGCACAACGATCAACGATGTATCGTCCGGCACGAGAGATGTCAGCCTATAGCGCGGTGTCTGGCTCCACCAGATCCAGTTCCTTGATCCAGAGGTTCCGATAGCGAACATCATGGCCTTCGGCTTGAAGTTTGATTCCCTGGGGAGTGTCGGTAATGCCCTTGCCGCCATCGTTACCACCGTCGATACCGGAATTCGGGCCGCCCCATACTTGGTTGATGGCGATGTTGTGATGCGCGGGCTTACCGTTAAAATACAAGGTGACGAGCGCTTTTTCACTGCGTTTCCCATCCTTGAACCGTGCGGCGCGAAAGACGATGTCATAACTGTTCCAAACGCCCGTGCCATGGTAAAGAGCGTAGGGTGATTCCGTTTCGTTGATCACCGCGCCCATGCCGTGTTTGGTTTTGTCGCCATCGAGAATCTGAATTTCGTAGCGGTTCTGCAGGTAGACACCGCTATTGCCCCCGGGCTTGGTGATGCAGAACTCGACATGCAATCGAAAATCCCGGAAGGCTTTTTTCGTGACAATGTCCGCCACGCCGTATTGGCCTTTTTTCACTGCGGGATCATCGGTCTGTACACAAGTGCCACCATCGACGGGATCTTCCACGATCGGCCACTTGATGGGCAGCGCGGACCCGAAGCGCGGACCCTGCCAGTAGGTCCATTGCTCATCCAACATCTTTTTGGAACCATCGAATAAAACGATGGATCCGGTTGGGGCTTGAGCACCGACTCCGACGTTGTGAGCCGTGGGTGTTGCGGGTTCGGCAAAGATGAGACCGCAACACAAAAGCACGATGGCAGAGAAAAATTTCATGATGGCATCACTATGAGGTATGCCACCCGATTGGCAAGATCGGAGATGGAACGCGGCATTCATTCTGCTGTTGTTAGAGTAGGGAGATATGATGTGGGATTAATTCCGCGCTCCAACGAATACCATGGGGCTTCGTCAGCCGTCTTTTTTGTCATCGGGAAAGTCCAGTTCCACCCACTCGTCGGCGTTTTTCTCGTTGTAATGCGCAAGTGTCATCACGATCACGATCCCCAGGACTCCGAAGCTCGCTTCGAGGATGATGGGGGTGGTAAGAATGTGAAAAATCCGTGCCAGCACCTCCCCTGCGGTGCCGGGTAGAAACCGGCCGGCCCACAGGCTGATGATACCGAGGATCACTCCGCCGATGATAAGGGCTGCGTGGCGGAGTTGGCGGGCGTTCGACATGGTTTCGTGAAAGATGTTAGTAGCTGCGCCCCCAAATCGCCCATTGCTTGGTATCCTGACCTGTTAGGATGCAAGGTGCGGACGTCGGCGTTTGCGGCAAGGGCACATCTGCCAGGGGTAGGCAGCGGATGGTGATCTTATGCTGTTTGGCCAATCCATCCTCCTGCTCGGGGGATCCCGCCCACGGGGTCAGCAACCAACCGGGGTTTTCCTTGCTCCAATGAGCGTGGAAGGCATCGAGGTCATCGCAATACGTAATGTTGGAATCCCGCAGCGCAGTGGCGCGAGCGAGCAGGTTTTGATGGATGGAGGACAGAGTCTCCACGGCTTCGCGCACGAATTCCGCTTTGTCGAGAAAGGACTTTTCCGAGGAAGCTTGGTCGCGACGCGCGAGGGCGATTTTGCCCGATTCGAGGTCGCGCGGACCGATTTCGATGCGGATGGGCACCCCTTTTTTGACCCATTCCCATTTTTTCATGCCCCCGCCGATGTCGCGGGCATCGACATGCACGCGCAGCGGGTCGCCGTGGTAGGCTTGGTGACGCAGAGCGTCGGCCAGAGCTTGGCAGGCATCGATGACTGCTTGTTTGGTATCCTCCTTCGGCGTGACGGGAATGATGACGATCTGCTGGGTGGCCACGCGCGGTGGCAGCACCAGACCGTCGTCATCGGAATGCGCCATGATCAGAGTGCCGATCATGCGGGTGGAAACCCCCCAAGAGGTGGTGTGCACGTGCTGAATGGTGCCATCGCGACCGGTGAATTTGATATCCTGGGCCTTGGAGAAGTTTTGCCCGAGGTAATGAGACGTGCCGGCTTGGATGGCCTTGCGGTCCTGCACCATGGCTTCGACAGTGAGAGTCATTTCCGCACCGGGGAAGCGTTCGTTTTCGGTCTTTTCGCCCGGGATCACGGGGATGGCGAGGTGGTCGCGCAGGAAGGTTTCGTATTCGCGATGAATGAGTCGTGTTTCTGTCAGGGCCTCCTCTTTGGTTTCATGTGCGGTGTGACCTTCCTGCCACAGGAATTCAGCGGTGCGCAGGAACATGCGCGGACGCATTTCCCATCGCATCACGTTGGCCCACTGATTGATGAGAAGGGGTAGGTCTCGATAGGAATTCACCCAGCGGGCGAATGCGGCGCCGATGATCGTCTCGGAGGTTGGACGGATGACGTAGGGTTCATCGAGTTTCCCCGTGGGAATCATGCGTGTTTTGCCGGTTTCTGGATCCTTTTCCGCTTCCAGACGATGGTGGGTCACCACCGCGCATTCGGTAGCAAAGCCCTCGGCGTGTTCGGCTTCTTTTTCTAGGTAGGATAGCGGAATGAGCAGCGGGAAGTAGGCGTTTTGGTGGCCTGTGGCCTTAAAGCGGCGGTCGAGTTGTTGTTGGATCAGCTCCCAAATACCGTAACCCCAGGGCTTGATCACCATGCAGCCACGGGTCTCAGAATTTTCCGCAAGATCGGCGCCGCGAATGACCTGCTGGTACCATTCGGGAAAGTTTTCGCTGCGGGTGGGTGTGATGGCGGTCTTGGCGTCGGACATAGTGCGGGCAAGAAGTTATCATCGCTCACGGCAAAAATCACGGCTTTTTTGCACAAGCGAGGGCGCTGGCATCATGACTTGTTACCTCCATTGCCCTTCTCATACGATCTATCGCCGCATCGCCGGGCGTGGAAGAGGGCAGGGTGGGCGATTTTTCCCGCTTCATTCGGCTCGTATCGGTTTCTGACATGGCTGCTCAGTTTTTCCTTCTGCATCTGCGAGGCGATGACTCGAAGCCCTTGGGGCTCAGCCACTCGGTGGCGGAAGGATGCCAAAAAATCCGGCATCGGTGGGCAAGGACCCGCGAAGGGAAATTCCTTCAGCATGGGTTTTTCATGTCAAAAAATCTTTGTTTTAGGGGCTTGTCATCAGCAGCACGGCGGCTAACTTGGGCTTGGACATGAAAATATGGCTCGATGAGAAATTGGTGGACGAACAAGAGGCGAAAATTTCCGTTTTCGACCATGGCCTGCTTTACGGCGATGGGGTGTTCGAGGGCATTCGTTTTTACAATGGCCGGGTGTTTCGACTGGAGGAACACATCCGGCGTTTGTTTGACTCGGCTCGTGCGATCGTGATGAAGTTGCCATGGACGCAGGAGCAGGTGATGCAGTTCACCGTGGATACGATCAAAGCCAACGGTCTGCGCGATGGCTATGTCCGCTTGGTGGTGACTCGTGGCACGGGCGGCCTAGGTCTGAATCCTTATCTCTGCGAGCGCCCCAGCATGTTTATCATTGCTTCGACGATCCAGTTGTATCCCGAGGAGTATTATACCAATGGATTGGCCATCATCACCTGTGCGACCCGCCGTCCCGCTCCCGCCGCTTTGATGCCGCAAGTGAAGTCGTTGAACTACCTCAATAACGTCATGGCCAAGGTGGAGGCAATCCAAGCCGGCGCCATGGAAGCCGTGATGCTCAACGAGCAGGGCTACGTTTCCGAGTGCACGGGCGACAACATTTTCCTCTTGAAAAACGGCACACTGCTCACCCCTCCGGTCGCGGATGGTGCGCTCGATGGCGTGACCCGTCAGGTGATCTTGCAATTGGCCGATGAATTGGGCATTCCGAAAAAAGAGCAGACCTTGACTCGCTACGATATTTTCATCGCAGACGAGTGCTTCCTTACCGGCACGGCTGCCGAGGTGATTCCCGTCATAGCTCTGGACCGTCGCCCTATCGGCGAGGGCAAGCCAGGGCCGCTGACGGCGCGCTTCATCGAAGCATTCCGCGCGCTCGCCAACTCGAGCGGCACACCCTGCGCCTAACGGATTTTCTCCATGAACTGCGATTTTTGCGATCAAAAAGCCACGGTGTTCCTCACACAGTTGGTGGAAGGGCAGATGAAAAAAGTCTGTCTTTGCGAGAGCTGTGCGCAGGAAAAAGGAGTGACCGATCCCACAGGTTTTTCGTTGGCGGATATGCTCATGACCGGCACCCCTACGAGTGCGCTCGTGGGAACTCCGGCCATCGGAAAAACGCGTGGTAGCGGTGTGAAAAAATGCCCGAATTGTGGATTCAGTGCCGATGATCTCAATCGCGTGCGCCGCTTCGGCTGCAGCAAGTGCTTTGATGCTTTCCGTCCCGAGCTTGATCTGATTTTGCGCGGCATGCATCAGGGCGTCCATCACGTCGGCAAGGTGCCCAAGGGCTTTGAAGCAATTCACGCCCGCGATGAACAACTCGAGGAGTTGCGCGGTCGACTGGAAAATGCCATCGAGGCGGAAAATTACGAAGATGCCGCCCAGTTGCGTGATGAAATCCGTCGACTTGAAACTCCCAACCCCAGTGTGACAAAGTCATGATGCGATTTTCCACATTGATCCGACATCCAGCCGACTGGATGATTGGCGGCGCGGTCGACAATGCCGTGGTTTTGACCTCGCGCATCCGCTTGGCACGCAATCTTGAACTCGCGCCCTTCCCAGGTTGGGCCACGGCGGATCAGCGTCGCCTGGCCATGGAACAAATGCTGCCCGTGATCCAGGACCTGCGCCAGATGAAAGACGCGTTCGCTCAGTCGTTGAGCGGACTCACCGCCGTACAAAAACAAGTGCTGGTCGAGCGCCATTTGATCAGTCGCGAGCACGCCGCCCGCACCGAGGGCAGCGCCGCCGTGATCGAGCGCCGTCAGTCGCTCAGCATCATGGTCAACGAGGAAGACCACCTGCGCATGCAGTCGATCCGTCCCGGCCTCAATCTGCGTGTGGCCTACGATGCCCTCAACGAGGTGGACGACGAATTGCAGGAGCGCTTGCCTTTTGCCTACGACCGTAAGCTCGGTTTCCTCACGACTTGCCCGACCAATCTCGGCACCGGTTTGCGCGCCTCAGCGATGCTGCATCTGCCCGCATTGGTGCTCAGTGATCAGATCGGCCAGGTTCTCCACGCCATCGGCCGCATGGGACTTGCTGTGCGCGGTCTTTACGGCGAGGGCACGGAATCACTGGGTAATCTCTATCAGATTTCCAACCAATCGACCCTCGGTGAAAGCGAACAAGAGATCATCGAGCGTCTCGAGCGCGTGATCTCGCAGGTTGCCTCGCACGAGCTCAATGCGCGTCTCAAATTGCTCGAAGACGAGCCCTTGATGCTGCACGACAAGATGGGGCGCTCCTTCGGCACACTGCAGCATGCATGGCTCATCGATTCCAAGGAAGCTCTGAACCATTTGTCCATTCTCCGCCTCGGCAGCAACCTCGGATTTTTTCCCGTGGAAACGGTGCGCCTTTGCGATACGCTGCTGATGGAAATCCAACCAGCCCACCTGCAGTTGCATTGCGGCATGAAACTCTCGCCCGAGCAGCGCGACGAACGCCGCGCACAAATCATGCGCCTGCATTTGCAAAATGTGCCCGCGCCTGTTACGGTTTCATCACAAACGAAAAACCCGCCTTTTTCCGATTTACCCCAACACCCTGAATTATGAACAACTTTACTCCTCGTGCCCAACAGGTCCTCGCTCTGGCCCGCAAGGAAGCAGACCGTTTCAGCCACAACTATGTTGGCACCGAACACATTCTGTTAGGTCTGATCAAACTCGGCCAGGGCGTGGCGGTCAACGTGCTCGAACGCATGGGGCTGGACCTCGATCGCGTGCGCATGGAGGTGGAAAAGGAGGTGGGCACCGGCACCGCAGGACAGAGCGGCGGCAACATTCCCTACACACCACGTGTGAAAAAAGTCCTGGCCCTTGCCGACAAGGAAGCCAAGGCGCTCAATCATTCTTACGTGGGCACCGAACACATTCTGTTAGGTCTGCTGCGCGAGGGCGATGGCGTGGCCGCCCGCGTGCTGCAGCAGTTGGAGGTCGATATCCAGACCGCCCGCAACGAAATCCTCGCGGAGATCGATCCCAACTACACTCCTGCGGATCAGGCAGACGATGGTGATAGTGAGGAGTCCGACGACGAGGAGGATCCTTTCTCCGAAGGGGAAAAACCCGCCGGAAATGGCCCCGAGACTCCCGAAGGAAAATCAAAAACACCTGCGCTCAAGGCCTTCGGTCGCGATCTAACGAAGAGCGCCAAGGATGGAGAACTGGATCCCGTGATCGGTCGTGAAAGTGAGATCGAGCGTGTGATTCAGATCTTGTGCCGTCGCACGAAAAACAATCCCGTTCTCATCGGTGAGGCCGGCGTCGGTAAAACAGCGATCGCCGAAGGATTGGCTCAGGAAATCGCCTCGGGCAACGTGCCGGAAATTCTTCGTGACAAACGCGTGATCACTCTCGACCTCGCTCTGATGGTGGCTGGAACGAAATACCGCGGCCAATTCGAAGAGCGCATCAAGGCGGTGATGGACGAGATCCGCAAGGTGAAGAATGTGATCCTTTTCATCGATGAGTTGCACACGATCGTAGGCGCAGGTTCGGCCGAGGGGGCGATGGATGCCTCCAACATCATCAAACCCGCGCTCAGTCGCTCAGAGATGCAGTGCATCGGTGCCACGACACTCAACGAATATCGCAAACACATCGAAAAAGACGCTGCTCTGGAGCGCCGTTTTCAACAAGTGAAAGTCGATGAGCCCAGCGAGGAGGATGCTGTGAAAATCCTATACGGTCTGCGCACGAAATATGAGAGCCACCACAAGGCTCGCTACACACCCGAGGCGATCGAGGCGGCGGTGAAATTGACCGCGCGCTATCTCACGGGACGCTACTTGCCGGATAAGGCCATCGACGTGCTTGATGAGGCTGGCGCGCGCGCGCGCATTTCGCAAATGACGCGCCCACCTGCCATCAAGGAACTGGAAGCGGAGATCGAGACGATCAACAAGGACAAACTTGCTGCCATTGCCGATCAGGATTTTGAGAAGGCTGCCGCCATGCGCGATGCGGAGAAAAACGCGAAGAAAAAATTGGAAGATACCCTGAAGGCCTGGCGCGCGCAGTCGGAGGAGTCGATCATCGATGTCGAGGAAGACGACATTATGGCCGTGGTTTCCAAGTGGACCGGCGTGCCGCTCCGTCGCATGGAGGAGAGCGAAACAGAAAAACTGCTCAAGATGGAGGACGAGCTGCAATCGCGCGTCATCGGTCAGAACGAGGCAGTGAAATCGATTTCCAAAGCCCTGCGCCGTTCACGGGCCGACCTCAAGGACCCACGACGCCCCATCGGCTCATTCCTGTTCTTGGGCCCCACCGGCGTTGGCAAGACCTACCTCGCCCGCAATCTCGCGGAATTCATGTTCGGCGATCCCGATGCGCTGATCCAGATCGACATGTCGGAATACATGGAGAAATTCACCTCCAGCCGCCTGATCGGATCTCCTCCAGGATACGTCGGTTACGAGGAAGGCGGACAGCTTTCGGAGCAAGTGCGCCGCCGTCCTTACAGTGTCATCCTTTTTGATGAGGTTGAAAAGGCCCACCCCGATGTCATGAACCTGTTGTTGCAGATTCTGGAAGAAGGTGTGGTCACCGATTCGATGGGGCGCAAGATTGACTTCCGCAACACCATCATCATCCTCACGTCTAACGTCGGTGCCTCGACCATCAAACGGCAGAGCACCTTGGGTTTCAATGCGATGACGGCCGACGAAGCGGACTTCGATACGATGAAGGAAAAAATCATTGAGGAAGCCAAGCGCTCCTTCAAGCCGGAGTTCCTCAACCGTCTCGACGAGTTGGTGGTTTTCCATATGTTGGAGAAGCCCGATCTATCGCGCATCATCGATCTGGAAATTTCCAAACTGGCCAAACGCCTCAAAGAAAAATCCATCACTCTCGAACTCACGGAGCCGACACGCGACCTGTTGATTGCCAAGGGCTATGACCCGAGTTACGGCGCGCGTCCGATGCGCCGTGCCGTGGAGCGATACCTCGAAGACCCACTTGCCGAGGCCCTCTTGCGTGGAGATATCAAATCTGGTGACCACGTCGAGGTCATTCGCCGTGACAACAGCGAAGAGCTTCTGTTCCAACCAACCGCCATCGCCAAACCCGCCTTGACTGCGAAGAAAGAAAAGCCCGAGGAGTGAGCCGATGCAAGCACCGTGGGAAGAGTAGTCATTCTGCGCTGCATCTCGGGATGGCAGGCTTTTGAGTAGCCGATGCATTCGTAACAGCTCCCGCCGAAAGCCGAGGAGGACTGGGTGATTTAATTTTTGATTTAGTGCTTGTCATCAACGGCTTCATGAATCAAGAGTGATATACATCAAAATTATCAAGCTATCATACTATGAAAAAATGCATCACACATCTGTCAGTTCTCGCCGCGCTGGGTTTTGGCGCCACAGCCTATTCGCAAATCAGCGTTTCACAAAATGTGACGATTGCTCTCGTGGAAACGACCAGTGAAGCATCTCTTCCTGCTAAAGATCAGGCGGGGGCTTTGATTCCTGGAGCAGAGCCCGTCGAATACAACAGCTATTCCGTCACCAACAACAACGGCCAGACCACAACAACGGAAGAAGGCGGAACTAAAATGGTCGCCACTCGAATCTCTAACAAGGAAGTTCTTCAAGACCTCGTCGAAGCAGGTGTGATTGACAGTATCGTCGGTTATTCGATTCAACTGATTGGTTCGCCTGACGAGGATGGATACGTGGATAGCAGATTCCATGTGGTCAAACGCGGTGAAGCCCCAATTGATATCAGCGAATATCTTTACGCCGATTCCTATGATGACGAAGTAAGTTTCGATGCCGAGACATACAGCTATCGCAGAGTGGAAGTCGATCAGCCTGCTCGCGTCACCGAGACTGGCAAAGCAGCCGGAAAAGAGGCGATAGTGATCGCTTATGTGTCACCCTCGACAGTGATTCAATTGCATGGAGTTGCCAATTGGTCGGAATCCATTCGCACTGTCGGGACGGCTCCGAATCAAGTAGCTGTATGGGTTCCAGGCAGCGCCTCAGTCACCAGCATTTTGGGCGGCGCAGTGGTGGAGGTGATCGATGAGCAGAACGGGAACACAACCGAGGGCGTATCCTTGATCGAGGGGCGTTTCTCCGTGTCGGCTGGCCTTGTCACTATCACGCCTCCGGCTCAGTAACGATTGGTTCGTGATGCGAGCACCGTTTTGCGCTCCGCGCTGAATGGTATTTCTCTTATCAAGAATTGTATAGTATTTCTCTTGAACAACCATCTCTCGCAGGGCTCCTTCCTGCGGGAGATTTCTTTGGTTTATGAAAATCCGTTACTTGGTTATTGGCGCATTCGTTCTTATCGGCAGTGCGTGGTTGACAAAAGTTCTTGTCAGACGTTCAACACCGCCACCTTCTGCCTTGGCGCCGATTCAACATACGGCACGGCCCAGCGATTCGCCGCAGGATAGTATCGTGCCGAAATCACCCCCAACCGCGGCTGAAGCAAAATCCCAACAGGATGACACTCAATCCACCAAGATTCTGTTAGAGAAAATTCACGACGCCAGTGTCACCTACGATCCCAAGCAGTTGCCTTATATCGCCGAATTCCTGCTGCACGAAAACCCTGAAGTCCGCAAGGCTTCGCTTGACGGTATGATCGTTCTGGGTGATTCGGCCGCCGCGCCCCTGTTGCGGAAAGCTGCGCTATCAGCCCCAAGCCCCCAAGAGGCTGTCGCACTCGAAGAAGCCGCCAAATACATGGAACTACCCTCTGCCTCTTTGATCAAACGTCGCAAAAAATAACTTTCGCTTTCCTAAGAAACACTTCCGTGCGTTCTTATCTTTTCCGACGTCCGTTTGATCAGATCTGGCAGACGATACCGTGCTGGGTATGGTGCTTTTCTCGCCACCAGTTCTGGCAAGATCAGGACAATAGAATGTAAAGCGTCTGAAAAGGCATGGAGGTGTCGAATCGTTCCCATTTCCTCGGTTGACGAAACTGATTCATCTTGTCTGACAAAAGTCATCTCGCGATGCCATTCTGATTGCTAATTCTGATTGCTAAGTGCGGCAGAACCGAGATAGATTTGATGAGTCTCAGAAACCGTATATGACAGGACTCATCGAACTGAAGTTGAATGATCTGAACCAGCTCTTCAACTCCATGGATCCATCGCCCTTTCATGAGCGGGATTTGGATCGCAATGCGGAGGAGTTCATCGTGAGCTGGGCGCGAGAGCATCCCCGGCAGCATGATCTGAAGCTGGTCATCCATCTCGCACATGCATCCTTGGCTGAGACCGATGCGAGGGAGCGGGTCGCTGACTCGGTCGCGCATTATTTCGAATATCAGGCCGAGCTGAGCCTGCGTGAATTCAAGCGCTTGATGCGCGAGGGACGCGCGGCGCTTGTGGTGGGAATCCTGTTTCTGATTGCCTGCCAAGTGACCGCCCATGTCATACCCAGCGCGCCGGGAGCGCAATGGCAGGAGTTCCTACGCGAGGGCCTCGCCATCGTTGGCTGGGTAGCGATGTGGAGACCCTTGGAAATTTATCTCTATCGCTGGTGGCCGATTCTATCTTTGCGCAATCTCTATCGCCGATTGGCGAGCATGCCAGTGGAGGTGCTGCGATCCGAGTGATTGTCCGATTTTTGTCCTCCGCGTTTTTTGCAGACCGTGAACATCATCCTTTCTTATGACTATCGATTCCGAAAACCATTTTCCTCCATATCCCAGTCCGGCGGAAACCGTTGGCAATGGCCGGCATCGTTGCCGCATCGTTCTCACGGGAGGTCCAGGCGGTGGCAAAACGACCGCTGTGGACTTGTTCCGCCGTGAGATTGGCGATCGGGTTGTGGTGGTGCCGGAAGCGGCAACGCTGATGTTCGCTGGTGGTTTTCCTCGCTACGAGGAACTCGATGCCGTGCGCTCTTCCCAACGGGCGATCTATCATGTTCAGCGGAATTTGGAAGATATCCAATCGGCGCGTTATCCCGATCGCATCCTGTTGTGCGACCGCGGCACGATCGATGGCGCCGCGTATTGGCCAGAAAGCGATGGGGATTTCTTCGAGGCTCTCGGCACCTCGATGGAAGAAGAGCTGGCACGTTATGACGGAGTCATTTTCTTCGAAAGTGCCGCTGTGGGGGGACTCGGCATCGAAGGGGGCAATCCGGCACGTCGTGAGACGATGGAAGAAGCCGTGGCCATTGATTCTCGCTTAAGAAAATTCTGGTCTCGTCATGAGCGATTCGTCCTCGTACACCATCACCCGAGTTTTCTCAGAAAAATCTCCGTAGGCCTTGGCATTTTGGACGAAATGGTAGCAGATCTCCAAAAGTCTTTCCCCGCGATATGATGCATGTGCGATCGGCGACTAGACCCACCAGCGCCGTCGTATCATGATAGAGGCGATGAGGCAGCCGATGAGGTTGAAGACTAGGTCCCAACCGGTATTTTCGTAGCCACCTACGTTCGTGTGGGGAATGGTGAGCACGGCGATGAATTCAATGACCTCGTTGAGCGCGCCGAAACCCATGCCTCCTGCAGCGGCCAGCGTTAGCAGACCGACGGTAGGCGTGACTTGCTGGCATGATCTCGCAAGTAGATGCTGGTGAAGTCCATGCCAGCACAGCCAGGTTGTGATGGCAAAACCGTAGGCGTGAACCAATTGATCGTATTTTAACCAGCCGGCCACCAGCCACAGGCTATAGAGAACTCGTTGACCATCATCGATCAACGACGTTTCCGGCAGAGGCCAAAGGCCGCCCGCCATGTGCGCCAGACCCCAGACGGATAAAGCCCACAATTGCTCCCCTCGCCACGGCATGCGTCGGTGAATCGACATGACCGATGCGATCAATACCAGCATGGTGACGATGTAAAAAAGAAATTCTTTGTTGCCGAAGCGCAGCGATGCTCCCACTGCGATGAAGAGATACCCGCCTGTGAAACAGGCGAGCGGACCAAGGCGGACAGGAGGAGTTACAGTGCTGTTCATGGTATGGGCTTCATTCGTTGATGCTGACTCGCACCCGCGCGAAGCGGCGCGGGCTCTGCGCGCGTGTGACGGCATCACTGACTTTCACGCGCTCCCAGCGATCGTTGATCGATGTGACATCGACTGTGCCCACGGTCTGCCAAGAAACAAGATCCGGAGAAAATTCGTGCACATACGTCAGGGCTGCGCCATTGCTGTTTTTGCGTCGGAGAAATTCGATGCTAAGGCGTTCTTCGCTGTCGATGGTTTCCTTGCTGATCAACGGCATGCCGCGAATTCCTGTCGATGCTTCCAGGGTTTTCCGCTCGTTAAAAATAGGGTCGAGGTGAAAGGCAAATTCTAACAAATTCGTGATACCGTCGTGGTCGTAATCCGCTGCCATGCCGCTGAGGTTGGCATTCGCGATTTGGGCGGGAGTGAAATAGAGCTTTTGCCATGCGCTGAAGTTTTCCATCGCCAGCGTGCTGGATCCCGTTGCCGTGCTGTTGATCCAGGTCAGCGATGATGAAACGCGCGTTGCGTAAAAACTGCTGGGCTTGTCATCAACCGTGTCACTCTCCAGAACCCAGTTGCTGCCATCGAAATACTCCATGCCGCCTACATCGAATAAGGCAGCCATGGAGCCACCGCCTTCAGAGGCATTTTTGCGGAAAGGTCCATCCACCGCCAAATTGATGCCTGCCAATCGCCACAGGCCGTTCTCTAACACAAAAATGCCGCCACCGGAATCGCCCACACTCAGATGGCATTCGTGGGTCACACCGTTGTTATTGAAGTGGCAGTAGAGGAGTTCGCCGTATGTTCCTCCCGCGTCGAACGACCCTGTCACCCTATTGCGCCCCCATCGTTGCAAGCCATCGGGTGTCCCCCAGCGCCATCCCTTGAGTTCGTTATTCTGCACCACGGCCACGCCACGCTGGTAGCCGCGTCCGTGAATCGTCGCCACTGTGCCCACATCGTTTGCGCCAGTCGAGAGAGGTGCGTATGTGGGAAACGGTTTGGCATGAGCTACTTCCCAGATCCGCAAATCCGTGTTCGGACTGTTGTGGGCGGCGATCGTCGTGTAGGCATCGCCATGGAAATAGAAAACGTCTCCCACGTTGTGTTCCGCAATGTGTTTGGCTGATAAGAAAAAGTGCGGTGCGATGGGAACACCGAGGTAGCCGTCCATGGTGCCCTCGTATTGCCAACCTGAGTTGTCGCCGGGCGTGCCAGTGTTGTGCGCGGGGTCCGCTGTTTGCCAAAACATCACCGCATGCCCGATGCCCATGGTGAGCATGGACCCCATCACAGTGGCGATGACTTTCGTTGGCATCATGGATTGCCAACAAATTAGCAGAGGGAATAACCTAAAGCAATGAATCTCTCTGCACCAAACGATTTTTGAGAGGATACAAAACGATTCCGAGTTGACAGAGTGATGACGGTCCATAGTGTGATTGTATCATGCGCACACTCCTGCTTTTTTCGTTCTTCGCCTGTCACTTCGCACTCTCCGCGCCCATAGCGGATTGGCCCAATCTGGCTCGATATCAGAAAGCCAATGCTGAAATCAAAGCTCGTGCCGCAACGGAAAAGCGTGTGGTGTTCATGGGCGATTCCATCACCGATGCCTGGCCACGAAAGATGCCGGAATTTTTTTCGCAGAACCCATACGTAGGCCGGGGCATCAGCGGACAGACTTCGCCGCAGATGCTGCTGCGTTTCCGCCAAGATGTCATTGCCCTGCAACCGAAAGTCGTAGTGATTCTAGCGGGCACCAATGATCTGGCGGGCAATACCGGACCCATGACGCCGGAGCAGACGATGGATCATCTCGCATCGATGGTGGACCTTGCCCAAGCTAACGGGATTCGCGTCGTTCTGGCCTCAATTCCTCCCGCAACAGTCTTTGGTTGGCGTCGCGAATTGGGCAATCCCGCCGAGCGTATCATCGCGATGAATCAATTGATCCGTGCCTATGCGGAAAAACACGGCTGTGTGTATCTTGACTATCATCAAGCTCTGGCCGATGCCGAAAAAGGGTTGAAAAAAGAATATCAACAGGATGCCGTTCACCCGAACAAAGCGGGCTATGAGGTCATGGCTCCGCTCGCACAAAAAGCCATTTCCGAAGCTTTGGCCAGAAAATGACAGCTGCCGGATTGCCGCGCAATTTGATAATGCGGGCTTGAAAGAACCGCTGATTCCGCCTACACCCGTTGCCGAACTTCCATGTTACTCCATTTTTACAAAATGAACGGCGCGGGCAATGATTTCATCGTCATTGACAACCGCGACCTAACGATCCAGCTCGATGAGGATACCATTGCTGCGCTTTGCGACCGTCATCGTGGCATCGGTGCCGATGGTTTGCTTGCCGTGGAACCTGCCGAACACGGTGCGGATTTCAAATTCCGTTACTACAATGCCGATGGCGGCGAGGCCGAAATGTGCGGCAATGGAGCCCGCTGTTTCGGGCGTTTCACCGCCCATCTGGAGGAGGAAGCGAAGGATGTGGTCACTTTTGAAACTTTGGCCGGCACACTCTCGGCGCATATGGTGGAGGAGAATGTGCGCATCGCCATGTCCACCCCGCATGATCTGCGCCTGAATCTCGATCTCGGCATCGATGGTCTGCAGGGCAGCATCCATTTCATCAATACCGGCGTGCCTCACGTGGTGGTGATGGTCGATGA
>JBJOMZ010000025.1:0-25003 GCA_046052105.1 Verrucomicrobiota bacterium
ATCGAGTTCCTTGCGCTCGGCGAGAGTAATTTTGCGCGGTTTGGCTTCGATGCTGGTCTGAGCTTTTTTCTTGGCCACCTCGCGCGCAAGGTTTTGCGCATACAGCTTGTCGCGCTGCTCGCGGGCCTTGCGTTTTTCGAGGTAGTAGGAGTAATTGCCCGGTTGCACCACGACGTTGCCGTCTTCAAAGGCGACGATCTGATCGCAGATGCGGTCGAGGAAATAGCGGTCGTGCGAGACCACTAGGACTGCTCCATCAAAGTCAGCGATGGCTTCTTCCAGCATGCGCAGGCTGGGCAGGTCGAGGTCGTTGGTGGGCTCGTCCAGCACTAACAGATTGCCGCCGTTTTTGAGGACCTTCGCCAGCATGAGGCGGGCTTTTTCGCCGCCAGAAAGCAAATCCACGCGTTCATTGATGCGTTTGTCATCGAAGAGGAAACGCCGCAGGTAGGCGCGGGCGCCGAGCGTCTGATCGCCGAACTGGACCTTCTCGTTGCCATCGGCCACTTCATCCAAGAGCGAGCCGGTGCCATCGAGCTGCATGCGGGCTTGGTCGATGTAATTGACACGGATTTTTTTCCCGATCTGCACCGTGCCGGCATCGGGCTCGCGTTTGCCGAGGCAGACTTTGAGGAGAGTCGTTTTGCCCACGCCGTTGCGACCAACGATGCCTGTGCACTGGCCGGGTCGAATAGAAAGCGTGAGGTCGCGGGCGAGGTAGCGTGGGTTTTGTGCATCGCCGACGATGATGGAAACTTTTTCGAGTTCTACGGCGATGTTGCCGATTTCCGGTGCGGGTGGGATGAGCAAATCCATCTCGCGCTCCTCGGGCGGGGCTTCCAGATCGGCCACGGCGTAAAAGGCATCCAGCCGGTGTCGAGACTTCGTGGTGCGCGCTTTAACGCCCGCGCGCACCCATTGCAGTTCCTCGCGCAGGAAGCGTTGGCGGCGTCGCTCGGTCTGTTCCGCGATCGATTGCCGCACGGCCTTCGATTCCAGATACGCGGTGTAGTTGCCGGGATGCGAGTAGGCCTTACCGTGGTCGATCTCGATGATGCGCGAGGCAATTTCATCGAGGAAATAGCGGTCGTGCGTCACAAAAATCACTGCTCCCGCGAAGGTCCGCAAGAAGGCCTCAAGCCAGGAGATGGATTCGGCATCGAGGTGGTTGGTCGGTTCGTCCAACAGCAACAGATCCGGTTGTGAGGCGAGCGCGCGGCATAGTGAGACGCGGCGTTTTTCACCACCGGAGAGTGGGCCGACGAGGGCATCGAGGGGCGGGCAATCGAGTGAGGTGGCGAGCGATTTGATGCGGGCGTGGAGGTTCCAGCCATCGGCATGTTCGATCACGTGCAACAGATCCGCGAGCTCGTTTTCCGAGCCGTCGCCCTGTTCGTAGCGTTGCACGGCGGAGATCAGATCCGCGGCGCCTTGTTCGATGCATTCCATCACGGATTGTTGCGGGTCCATCTCGAAGTCTTGTGGCAGATAGCCGACGCGCAGACCTTTGCGCACGGAAATTTCTCCTGAGTCCGCTTGTTGCTGACGGGTGAGAATTTTCAGCAGACTGGATTTTCCGCAGCCGTTGCGTCCCACCAATCCTGCTTTTTCTCCTGCTGCCACGGCGAGGGTCACGCCGTCTAACAGGTTTTGGTAGCCGTAGGACAGGCGGATTTCGTTGGCGGAGAGCAGAGCAGACACGGGGCGCACGCTAGGTGGCAAAGCGCCGATGGGCAATCTCAAACGCTCGATCTCGATGTTCGTTACTCGGCCAGTTGTTCGTTCAGTGTGAACAGATCATAGATCACGCCGATGCCAAAAACGCCACCGGTGAAAAGCCAGATGAGCCCCGTGCCCCACTTGCCCAGATAAAATCGATGAATCCCGAATAGGCCGAGCAGAACCAGTAAAATCCACGCGACTGTAGGGTCTTGTTTTGCATAGGGATAGCGGTCATTCGCCTCCCGCACCATGCCCGGAACGAGGAAGACATCGATCAGCCAGCCTATGCCCAACAGCCCACCTGTCAGTGCCCAGATCATACCGCTGATTTTGCGTCCTGTGTAAAAGCGATGCAGTCCGACGAATCCGAAGATCCAGAAAACGTAGCCCAAGCCGGTATCATGTGTTTGTTTCACGAGGAAATCGTAGTTCAATCCACAGGGTGAGGCGATGGGAATTTCCTGTCATCTTTGGAATCGCGCTTGCAGAGGTGACGGCGATGTTTAGTCTCTTAGCATGACTAACCCTTCTTGGAATCGTCGCACCTTTCTTACCGGTTCAGCTGCCTTGCTCTCGCAGTTGGCCACGTCTGCCGCTGCTGAATCGCCCGCCACCACAGCTGCAGCGCCGTTTCGCAATCCGAACGTCTATCGCTTTCAAATTGGCGACATCGAGGCCTTTTCCATCAGTGACGGCCATTCGCTCATTCGTCCGGCGATGGGCATGATGCATCCTGAGGGCGACCGTCCGCAGATGCAGTCGGTTTTGGAATCGAACTTCGAGCGCACGGATGGCATACCGCTTTATGTCAATATCCTCGTCCTGCGCAAGGGCAAGGAAGTGGCGGTGTTTGATGCGGGATTTGGCAAATGGCCGAATCCGAACTGGGGTTGGTTTTTTCAAGCGCTCGCGTCTGTGGGCATCCAGCGCACGGATGTCACGGCGGCGTTTCTGAGTCACGCGCATGTCGATCACATTGCAGGTTTTGTTACCGACGATGCGATGACTTTTCCCAATGCGCAGTTTTATTGTACCCAAGAAGAATTGGATTTTTGGTTTTCGCCCGAGCCGGATTTTTCCAAATCCAAACGCGACAAACGTGAACTCCCAGGTCTAACGCGCGACAACCGCAAGCGTTTTGAGATTCTCAAGCCAGTGACCCAAGTGCTCAAGGACGGCAGCAGCGTGTGGGGTGGAGACATCCAACTGGAACTCGCGCCGGGTCATACGGCGGGGCACGCGATTTTTCACATCCAGTCGAAAGGCGAAAAGCTCCTCCACATCATGGACCTTGCTCACCATCACCTGCTGATGTTTGCAAATGTGAACTGGACGATCGCCTTCGATCACGATCCGGAACTGGCTGTGATTACACGGAAAAAAGTCTACGGTCGTGCTCTAACAGAAAAGACCCGTCTCTACGGATTCCACTTGCCGTGGCCGGGGCTCGGGCATCTTGGGCAGCGCTCCACGGATTCTTACCTGTGGATTCCCGAGCGATATTCTTGGGGATCGTAAAAAATCATTTTTTAGACAAAACGTCATGCCCGTGCCGTTCCTACAGATGAGCATCTGTTTGGTTTTATGGGTTTTTCCAACGGTTGCTATCAAACAATGAACGGGTAGGCTTCGCATAGGAGCCTACCCGTTTCTTTTCCGATAGAAATGATTCATACTTGTGCTGCGCGGAAAAGTTGGCACGGATTTCGCTAGACGTTAGGTGTCGACTGATTGGTTTTGGGTTTTCCAACGGTTGCGCAGAGAGGGCGGCGAATCGATCGAGCATCAAAGGATTCGCCGCCCTCTTTTTTTCTCGTTGCATCGCCCGTCATCAAGAGGCGATGGAGATGCGATCGTGCTCAGACATCCAGTTTTCCTGTCGAGTCTCCCACGCGTTCGGCCTTGGCTCCCATGCGATCCAGCAGTGACAGGTGCAGGTTGGTGAGAGGGGTCTCTCCGCTGGTTTCGAGCAAGCGACCGGCCTTCAGAGTGCCGTTGCCATGACCTGCCAGGATCATGGGCAGATTGTCGTGATTGTGACGATCGCCATCGCAAATGCCACCGCCGTAGACGATCATCGAGTGATCGAGCAAGTTGCCATTTCCCTCCTTGGTGTTTTTCAACTGGGTCAGGAAACGAGCGAATTCTGCAGCGTAGAATTCATCGATTTTGGCGATGATGGAAAGGCGTCTTTCATCGCGTTGGTGGTGTGAAACGCCGTGATGCGATTCGTTCACGCCGATTTCTGGGAATGTGCGGTTGGAGCCGTCGTGGGCTAACAAAAAGGATGCCACGCGTGTGGAATCGGTCTGGAATGCAACGAGCATGAGATCATACATCGCACGGATGTGTTCCCGATAGCTCTTGGGGACGCCGTTTGGCACATCGATTTCCGGCACTTCTTTGCGGTGTTTTTCCGCGCGTTCGATGCGTTGTTCAATTTCCCGCACGGAGGTGAAATATTCATCGAGCTTGTTTTTGTCCGCACCTGTGGCGCGCGATTGTAGGCGTTTGGCATCAGCCATCACAAAGTCCAGCACGGATTTTTTTCGCATCTGCCGCTCCGCGTTGCCTTTCTCGTCCTTCGAGCCGAATAGGGCCTCGAACACCATGCGGGGATCACGCATCGGGGGCACGGGGGTGGTGTCGGAGCGCCAGGCGAGATTGTACTGGTAGGCGCAGGAATAGCCGGAATCGCAATTGCCGGAGCGGCGCGGTTCATCGGTGGAAAGCTCCAGTGAGGGGAGTCGCGTCAGGTGCCCGAGTTGTTGGGCGGCGATCTGATCGGCGGACACTCCGATGCGGATGTCGGCTCCCGAAGTTTTTCGCGCTTGGCAGCCAGTGAGGAAGCTGGCGTTCGCCCGGGCGTGGTCACCTGCGCCGTCGCCATTGGCCCGTGCTGTGTCGAGCGTGAGTCCCTTGATCACCTGGAAGTGATCCCGCAAATCGGACAAGGGTGAGAGCGACGGCGAGAGTTGGTAGTTTTTTCCCGAGCCGTTAGGGAACCACAACTTGGTGTTCACGCCATTTGGCAAATAAATGTATGCCAAGCGCAGGGGAGAGCCCGGGTTTGCGGCAGCCGTGGCGGCGCGCAAAGGTTCCAACATCGGCAGTGCCAAGGTGGATGCCAGGCTTTTCAGAAACAGGCGGCGTGAATTCATAGCGGAGAGGGGTCGCAATCAAGGTAGCCCAAATGAGTTGATGCGCAAATCTACGCCGCATGCGATGACACTATTTCAGCGATTCTGTCATCCGTGCGAGGGACGAATGCCATGATGCGCAGTTTGCTGCGATATGATCCTATCGCATGTGACCAAATTTTTTCTCGTCAGCGGGGGCTTTCGAGATTCGCGCTTTACAGCAGTTGTGGCATCTGTTTCTAGTTCTGCTTCATGACAGACCACATCCACACCGAATTTCATCGATTTCTTCAACGCGAGGAAAAAGAGCGCTTGCTCGGCCAGCGCGGTATGGTGATTTGGTTGTGTGGTTTATCGGGTTCGGGGAAATCCACCATCGCCAATGCCGCTGAGCGAGTGCTGCACCAGCAAGGTCGCGCCACGGTCATTCTCGATGGCGACAACATCCGCTCTGGGCTCAACGCGAATCTGGGATTCTCGGATGATGATCGTCTCGAAAACATCCGTCGCATCGCCGAGGTGGCCAAGCTGTTTGCCTCCCAGGGGCTGATCACTTTTGTTTCTGCCATCACGCCGCGTGGCGAATTGCGCGATGTGGCGCGCGGCATCCTTGGCGATGACTTTTATGAAGTCTACGTCAAAGCCAGCTTCGAGGCCTGTGCCGAGCGCGATGTAAAAGGCCTCTACGCCAAGGCTGCACGTGGGGAAATCCAGCATTTCACCGGCAAAGACAGTTCTTTTGAAGAACCTGTTCAGGCGGACCTCGTGCTGGATAGCGAGTCGCTCAGTCTGGACGAATGCGTGGATACCTTGCTGCAAGCCACCGACCGACGCCGTCATCGTCCCTGCTGAGAATTTTTAATCATTAGTAAATTAAGCAACAAACTAATATTTTTTCTTGACGGGGGAAAAATTTCAGGCAAATTCCGCGGCGCGCGGTGCAGGCCGCAGAATTTTTCCCTACGTCATCATGCCCAACTACCAACTCAGCCATTTGGATCAATTGGAAGCGGAAGCCATTTTTGTGCTCCGTGAAACGGCCGCCCAATTTGAAAACCCCGCATTGCTTTTCTCCGGCGGCAAGGACTCCATTGTCATGGCCTGGCTTGCTCGCAAGGCTTTCTGGCCCGCCAAGATGCCGTTTCCTTTGGTTCACGTCGATACCGGTCACAATTTCGCCGAGACCATGACGTATCGCGATGAGTTCGTGGACATGATCGGCGCCCGTCTGGTGGTGGGTCTCGTGCAGGAATCGATCGACACCGGTCGCGTGGTGGAGGAAAAGGGTCCCAACGCCTCGCGCAACAAACTCCAGACCGTCACTTTGCTCGATACCATCGAAAAGCACCAATACGATGCCTGCCTCGGTGGTGGACGTCGTGATGAGGAAAAGGCCCGTGCGAAGGAGCGCTTTTTCTCGCATCGCGATGACTTCGGTCAATGGGACCCGAAAAACCAACGTCCCGAATTGTGGAATCTTTTCAACGGACGCAAGAATCCCGGTGAGCACTTCCGCGTGTTCCCGCTATCCAATTTCACTGAGATGGACATCTGGATGTACATCAAGCGTGAAAACATTCCTCTTCCCTCGATTTACTTCTCTCACGAACGCGAAGTGTTTGAGCGCAACGGCCAACTTCTCGCCGTGACCGATTTCCTTCAACCTCAGCCACACGAGTTCATCGAAAAACGCATCGTGCGGTTCCGCACCATTGGCGATGCCACCTGCACCGGTGCCGTCGAGTCACGCGCCTCCAATCTCGATGAAGTCATCGCCGAGGTCGCCGCCGCCCGCCAGACCGAACGTGGCACCCGTGCCGATGACAAACGTTCCGAAACCGCGATGGAAGACCGTAAGAAAGAAGGATATTTCTAAAAAGTGACGAGTGTGCATGGATCCGTGATCCGCGCCACTCAAGAAAATCAAATCGTTATAGCACTGCTCATTTCACACGAAAAAAAATGGATCTCTTACGTTTCACCACTGCCGGTTCCGTCGATGACGGTAAATCCACTCTCATCGGGCGCTTGCTCTATGATTCCAAATCGATTTTCGAGGACCAACTCGAGGCCGTGGAGGAATCCTCGCGCAAACGCGGCGATGAACACGTGAACCTTGCGCTTCTCACCGATGGCCTGAAGGCCGAACGCGAGCAAGGCATCACCATCGATGTTGCCTACCGCTATTTCGCTACGCCGAAACGCAAGTTCATCATCGCCGATACACCGGGGCATATCCAATACACTCGCAACATGGTCACTGGCGCCTCGACGGCGAACCTTGCCATCATTCTCATCGACGCCCGCAAAGGCGTGATCGAGCAAACCAAACGCCACAGCTTCATCGCGAACCTGTTGCGCATCCAGCACCTGGTGGTAGCGATCAACAAGATGGACCTCGTCGATTATTCCGAGGAGGTTTATGACAAGATTGTCGAGGACTACCGTGCCATGGCGTCCCGTCTCGGCAACATTGTCGATATCACCTTCATTCCCATCTCGGCGTTGAATGGTGATAACGTGGTCGATAAATCCGAAAACATGCCTTGGTATCAAGGTCCTGCTTTGCTTTATCATCTGGAGCACGTCTACATCGGCGGTGAGGAAAACCACGTGGACGCCCGTTTCCCTGTGCAATGGGTGATCCGGCCGATGAGCGACGACTGGCACGACTTCCGTGGATACGCCGGTCGCGTCGCTGGTGGTGTGTTCAAGCCCGGCGATCGTGTTACTGTATTGCCCTCCGGATTTTCCACCCGCGTGAAAGCCATCCATTCTCCCGATGGTGAAAAAGAGGAAGCCTATGCGCCGCAATCCGTGTGCATTACGTTAGAGGATGAGATCGACATTTCCCGCGGCGACATGCTGGTGAAGGACAACAACCCGCCGCGCGTGGAGCAGGACATCGAGGCGATGATCTGTTGGTTCTCGAGCAAGCCGATGCCGCACCGCGCCAAACTGGTCTTGCGTCACACCACCCGTGAAACCAAGGCCGTTGTGCAGGAAGTAAAATACCACGTGGATATCAACACACTCCACAAAGTCGAGGGACCGGAAACTTTTGCCATGAATGATATCGGTCGTATTTCTTTACGCACCGCTGTGCCGTTGATTCACGACAGCTACAGCCGTAATCGTCAGACCGGGAGTTTCATCCTCATTGATCCCGGCACGAATGAAACCGTGGGCGCAGGCATGATTGTTTGAGAGTCATGCCGCGCTCGCTAGTCTGATCGTCCTGCGGGATGGCGGGAAAATTCCCTCTATCTTTGGTGGTTTTATTCTGATATTCCATCTTGTGCAAACATGAGAGACTCGAATCAAAATGGTGGTCAAGTGAGGCTGGACATAAGTGCAGGCAAGAGCTCCAAGCGTCATGCTCACGAGGGAAAAAGCGTTGATTACACCTTGGATGATTTGATTCATCCATCACCGGTTGCGGAAAAAAACCTGGAAAGCACTTGGGAGCAGAAACGAAGCAGCGTTCCGGATATTGTGATTTGGTTCAGTGTGGTGGCCGCAAGCCTTCTGCTGCTGGGTGTTTTTTTCTGGCTGAGATCGGACAAGTCGTCCAACTCTGCGATTCCGATCGCAGAAAGCCCGGCAGGTGCGCAAGAGATGACAAACATTCATGACTCTCTTCTCGCATCCGTTCGGGAGTATCTATCGGCAGATACGATTGAAAAAAAACTTCCTCATGTCAGAAATCCCGGGCCCACCAAACAGAGGATGGAGCAATACCATGCCGATCATCCGCTGATCGCCCAAACTTGCGAGTCGTTCATCAAAATCCAACCATTCTTTTACAAGCAGCGGCAGCTGTGGCATGTCACCGCGAAAACTGGTAGAAATTCCGCTGTCGCTCTGATGCTTGAGCAGATGGCGGACGGAAAATTTCTGGTGGATTGGGAAAGCCATGTGGACTACCAGCCTATGCCCTGGAAGCAGTATCTGGAGGAAAAACCCAACAAGGAAATGACGTTCCGTGTCACGGTGCAAGATTCAACGCACTATGCTTATGAATTTTCCAGTGAAACGCAATGGGCGGCCTACGAACTCACGCAGAGTCATTCCGAGGAAACAGCATACGGGTATGTCCTGCGCGATAGCGATGCTCACAAAGCCCTGACGGAAGCACTGTCGCAGGGGCCGAAAAGAATGATCCTGCGGCTTCAAGCTTCCAAGGGATTCGCGGCACAAAGAGCCTTTGTCATCAAGGATCTGATCAGCGATTCCATCTATCGCATTGAGCCACCATCATCCCTAGACGATTGAGCCAACGCCATCGCGTTGACCATCCCGTGGAGATCCGTTGCAGGATCAAACGTTGAATCGGAACTCGATCACATCGCCATCCTTGACCGTGTAGTCCTTGCCTTCAATGCGCAGCTTACCGACATCGCGTGCCGCGGCTTTTGATCCGCTGGCTACAAGGTCATCGAAATGCACGACCTCTGCGGCGATGAAACCGCGCTCGAAGTCGGTGTGGATCACACCCGCTGCGGCTGGCGCTTTATCCCCCTCATGAATCGTCCAGGCGCGTGTTTCCTGAACCCCAGTGGTCAGATACGTGCGCAAGCCTAACAGGTGATAGACGCCACGGATCAGATTGGATACGCCACTGTCGTTCACACCCATGTCGGCCAAGAAAGCCTTCGCTTCCTCGGGATCAAGATCGATCAATTCTTCCTCGATGCGGGCAGAGATCACCACGCATTCAGCACCGAAGTTTTCAGCGGCGAATTTCCTTACCTTCGCCACCAGCGGTTGAGAATCCGGATCGGCGCTGGCGCTGGCGAGCTCGTCCTCAGAAACATTGCACGCATAGATGGTGCGTTTCATCGAGAGCAGAAAAAAGTCCTTCACAAAGGGCAGATCCTCCGTGGCGAAGTTTAGGGTGATGGCGGGCTTGCCGTCGTAAAGATGAGGAAGCAGGACATCGATGAGCTCCACTTCTTTTTTAGCTTCCTTGTCACCGGACTTGGCTTTTTTCTCACGAGACTGGCGGCGTTTTTCCATCGCGGTGATGTCGGCCAGGATCAGCTCGGAGTTGATGATCTCAATGTCGCGCACCGGATCCACGCTGCCCAGCTCGTGAATGATGTCATCGTTTTCAAAACAACGCACCACCTGGACGATGGCATCGGTCTCGCGGATGTTGGCGAGGAACTGGTTGCCTAGGCCTGCGCCTTCGGAAGCGCCTTTGACCAGACCGGCAATGTCGACGAATTCGATCGCGGCAGGCACCAGTTTTTTCGAACCGGAAAGTTGGGACAGAATGGCGAGCCGTGGATCCGGAACGGTGACCACGCCGACGTTCGGGTCGATGGTGCAGAAGGGATAATTGGCGGCCTCCGCTTTGCGCGAGCGGGTGACGGCATTGAAGAGGGTGGATTTCCCGACGTTGGGCAGACCTACGATTCCGGCTTTGAGCATGACGCGCCGAGATTGCGCAGGTTGTGCGGAACTGGTAAAGGGAAATCCATCCGCTCCGCAGGCTTGGGAAATGCCGAAAGCATGAAGGTTTCCCAGGACTGATCCGATCAACAAAAAAATCGCCTTGAGGAAAAGAGATGCGCTATAGTGTGGCCGGATGATTCAGATGTTCCACTATCCGGAAGGAAAAAGCGCGCGCGCACCGTCGATCGACCTGTCGGGTGAGTATCGGGATTTCCTGCAACGTGCCGAGAGCGAGGGCATCATTCCCGAGCGGAAAGAATTTTCCGATGTCGATCAGCCGCCGGCCTTGGGGTCATCCTTGCTTGAATTCGCTGGGCGCGTCGCGTGGCGCAACAGCACGCGGTGTGTGGGTCGTTTTTTCTGGCAGAGTCTGCAAGTCAAGGATTGCCGTGACCTTTGCCATGCGGACGATGTTTTCGAAGCCTGTCTGGAGCACTTGCGTTTCGCCACCAATGGCGGAAAAATCCGGCCTTTGCTCACCGTGTTTCCTGCGGCAAGTCAGGGGCAATCGGAACCACGGATTTTGAATCACCAATTGATTCGCTATGCTGGCTACGATCTCGGCAATGGCCGCGTCATGGGAGATCCCCAAAACATTGCTTTCACCCAGTATGCGATTCGTTGCGGGTGGAAACCGCCTGTGGATCCGGGTGCTTTCGATCTGTTACCCGTTGCGATTCGCATGCCGGGACAGCCCGTCCGTTGGTATGAACTGCCCCGCAGCGAGGTGTTGGAGATTCCTCTGCGTCATCCTCGGTATTCCTGGTTCGCGGACTTGGGTTTGAAGTGGCACGCCGTGCCGGTCATCACGGACATGTGCTTCGCCGCAGCCGGGGCCCGATACACCTGCGCTCCTTTCAGCGGATGGTATATGGGAACGGAGATCGGTGCCCGCAATCTCAGTGACGCGAAGCGTTACAACCTGCTTCCCTTGATCGCGAGCCATATGGGGCTGGAGACCGGCCGTGCGAATCCGCTGTGGAAAGACCGCGCCCTCATCGAGATGAACGAAGCGGTGATCCATTCGTTCGCGCAGGACGGCGTTACCATGGTCGATCACCACAATGCCACAGAACAGTTCATGCGATTTCAAAAACGGGAAAATCAATGCGGGCGCAATGTCAAGGGCGACTGGAGCTGGTTGGTGCCCCCGTTATCAGGTTCCACGACTCCAGTGTTCCATCATTCGTATGACCCGCGCGCCGAACTCCCGAATTTTTTCTATCAGGACGGCATTTGGCAGGAGGAAGTGGAGACGACAATGAAATCGCTACAATCGTGATGGAAATGACATGGCCGTTGCGTATTGATCGGTGATGAAATCGATTTTATCCACGCTCGCCCTCTCGTTCCTAATCGTCTGCCCCACCCAGGCCGCGGAAAAGCTCAAGGCCCTCATCGTCGATGGGCAGAACAACCACGCTGTGTGGCCCAAGTCCACGGTGATGATGAAGGACTATCTGGAAAACAGCGGTTTGTTCCAAGTGGATGTTGCGCGCACCAAGTTTATCAGCAATCACCAGCGGGAAAAAGACTGGTTGCCCCTGGCTGGCGCGCCGGAAGCCGAGGGGAAGGACAAGCCCATGCCGGATCCGGATTTTGCTCCTGATTTCTCGAAATACAGCATCGTCGTCAGCAACTTCGGATACGGAGCTGCGGATTGGCCCGAGGGCACGCGCAAGAAATTCGAGGACTACATGAAAAATGGCGGAGGCTTGGTGGTAGTGCACGCTGCGAACAACAGCTGGGCGAATTGGCCGGAGTTCAATAAGATGATCGGTCTTGGCGGCTGGGGTGGTCGCAATGAAAAATCAGGTCCTTATGTATACTTTGATGCGAACGGCAAGGTCATTCGCGATGAAGGCCCCGGCGGCTGCGGCTCTCACGGTCCGCAAGGCGAGTTCCTCATCACCATGCGCGACAAAGAGCACCCCATCACCAAGGGCCTGCCTGATTTCTGGATGCACACCAAGGACGAGTGCTACTCAAAATTGCGAGGACCCGCAGAAAACATGACCATCCTCGCCACGGCAGCAGATACCCCAGCGCTCAAACAAGCCGGCCGCAACGAGCCGATGCTGATGGTTCTCTCCTATGGTAAGGGTCGAGTTTTTCATACCACACTGGGCCACGATGTCGATGCCTTCCAAGGTGTGGGATTCATCGTCACCTTCCTGCGCGGATCCGAGTGGGCTGCCACCGGCAAGGTCACTCAGGATATTCCCAAGGATTTCCCCGCCGCAGAAAAAGCCACCTCGCGTCCTTACGAAAGGAAAAAATAAGCCGCAGATCTTACCTCCTCACTGCGGTCGGGTGATGGATTGTGTTCGGGCTTTTTCTAACAGGCCCGCCATTTTTTTCGCCATCTGGGCTTGTTGGGCATAGAGATTTTGTGTTTCGCTGGGATCTTTCGCGAGATCGTAGAGGGCGGGCCGGGCTGGCGCATTCGGCTTGCTATTTCCCCCTTGCCAGCCTTCGGCGTGGTTGAGGTTGGGGATGTATTTCCAGTCTCCACTGCGGAGGGCCAAATGGCCAGTTCCGCTCATAATGACAAGGTAATCGCGCTCGGCTGCATTGACTTCGCCGCGCAACGCAGGGAGAAGGTTATAGCTGTCGGGCAGTGCGTCCTGAGGGACCGTGAGTCCAGCGGCACCACAGATGGTGGCGGGGATGTCGATGGTGGAAACGAGTTCTTTGCGCTCGCAGGGTTTAAGGTGGCCAGGCCAGCGGATGATGAAGGGCACACGATGCCCGCCTTCCCAGAGTTGGGATTTTTTTCCACGATAGGGACCGTTAGGCTTGTGGCCGTTTTCATTCGTCACGTATGCGCCATTGTCGCTGCTGTAAACGATGAGCGTATCTTTCGCAAGATTGAGGCGGTCAAGCGTGTTCAGAATTTCTCCCATGGATGCATCGAGTTCATGAAGCATGTCCGCACGATTCCCCAGGCCACTGCTGCCTGCAAATCGTGGGTGCGGTATGGTCGGGGCGTGGACATCATGAGGTGTGAACAAGAGAAAAAATTTCCTTTTTTGATTTCGTTCCAGAAACTGCACACATTCGCGCGAGTGCGTATCCGCGATCTCGGTGTCTTTCCACCAGGCCGACTTGCCGCCTTTGCCCCAACCGATGCGGTTGCGACCAGCGGCGAACATCGAGAGACCTTGTTTCTGCGCCTCCTCTTTGTCGTAAGAAACGTGGATCGGGTCACTGGCATCGAGCCCCACCACGCGGTGATCGCGCACAAAGACCGTGGGAATGCGATCGTTGGTGGCTGGCATACCGAAGAATTCGTGAAAGCCGATTTCAAGTGGTCCTGGACGAAGTTCTCCGTTGTAGTCAGGGCGATCAATGCCGAAACCAAGGTGCCATTTGCCGATCATGGCGGTCTGATAGCCGGCCTGCTTGAGCAGAGCCGGCGCGGTGACCATGGCAGGGGAAATCAGCAGTGGTGAATCGCCAGCGGCCACGCCCTTGTTCAGGCCTGTGGCATTGCGCCGCCAGGAATACTGCCCTGTGATGAGCGAATAGCGGGTGGGAGTGCAGCAGGCAGCGGAGGCATGACCGTTGACAAAGCGCTGGCCCTCGCGCGCGAGCCGATCGATGTTCGGTGTCTTGACTTTTGTGGCACCGTAGCAACCGGCATCGCCCCAGCCCACGTCATCAGCGAGGATGACGATGATATTGGATGCTATGTTAGAAGTCTCAGCCGCATGACTGCGCCAAGCCGAGATGCTAACGCTGAAGAGCGAGCTGAGGAAAAACACGAGGGTGATTCGCATAGGGTATGGTATGGTTGATGGTGGCACCGTGATGAAGCGATTTGGGAGCTGTGAAAGTGCTTTTTTATTCGTTGGTGTTGGGTTCCGGATCGGCAGACGCTACGGCGTTGCGCAAGAGCGTGTCTAACAGTTTTTTCATTTCCGCGACTTTTTGCGGTTGGCTCTCGGCGAGGTTCTGGGTTTCCCTGAGATCTTTGGAGAGGTGATAGAGTTCGTATTCCGGCATGTTCGCGGGAGTTTTCTTTTTTCTGGCAGCGGATCCTTTTCGATGGATGAGTTTCCAGTCGCCCGCACGCACAGCAGCGAGACCGGGTTGTGTGCTGGAAAGCAATAGAGCATCGTGGGGCGATTTCGCCTCTGCGGTCAGCACGGGCCAGATGTCCTTGCCATCGATGGGAAGTTTTTGTTCGAGAGAACCACCCGCGCGGTGGATCAGGGTGGGATACCAATCGATAATGTGCAGCGGTTGATCGATGATTTTTCCGGCGGGAATTTTTCCTGGCCAGGTGGCGAAGGAACAGACGCGCACACCACCTTCGTAGATCGTGCCTTTGCCTTCGCGCAGGGGACCGTTATCGGTGATTTTTCCGGGGGATGGACCACCGTTGTCGCTTGAAAAAACGATCAGCGTGTTGTCGCGCATCTTTTGTTCTTCGAGTGTTGTCACGACTTGGCCGATGGCTTCATCCATGGCCGAGAGCATGCCTGCGTAAGTTTTGCGGTTGCCTTTGAGCGTGGCATAGGGCGCCACATACGATTCTGGCACTTGCAACGGGCTGTGCACCGCATTGAACGGCAGGTAAAGAAACAGTGGTTTTTTGGGGTCGCGCTTGCGTATGCGTTCGCAGGCTTCCCTTGCAATCAGATGAGTGGAGTAACCCTTGTCCTCGCAAGGTTCGTCATTGCGATGCCAGTCGAGGATATTGCCTCGCTTGTGGGTGTAAAAATCGATCATGCCGAACCATAAGCCGTATTGGTGGTCGAAGCCGCGCTGTGTCGGCCGGTAGGCTGATTGGAATTCGCCGAGATGCCATTTGCCACTGATGACCGTCTCGTAACCGGCGTCCTTCATGGCTTGCGCTAGGGTCTTTTCCGCTAAGGGTAGTCCCCAGGCCGCATTGGGTCGCACGACGCTATACACGCCGGTGTGGGCGACGTAGCGGCCGGTCATGAGCGATGCCCGAGTTGGCGAGCAAACGGGTTGTACGTAGAACGATCGCAAAATCGCGCCTTCTCTGGCAAGGCGGTCGAGGTGCGGGGTATGGATGTCTTTTCCGCCATTGAATCCTGCATCGGCGTAGCCCATGTCATCCGCCATGATGTAGACGATATGGGGCTTTGCATCACCGGCCAAGGCCTGCAAAACAACATTCATGCAACAGAGGAGGAGTATCAATGTTCGTTTCATGGGCTGATCAGTGGATACGTATGCATACGGCAGAAAACTATCACGAGTCGGGGAAATGCGATTGTGGTCAAAAAGTTGGTGCCGCTCGGCGGATCATGGGTTCTTGACATTCGCGGTAGGTGTGGGGACGCTCGTGCATGGCAGCACCGATCGAACAATGGCTCAAGCATCTGGATGCGATACTCGAGCAGCATCGATTCGAAACTGCGGAAGAAGCCGAGGCATGGTTGATGGAGCAATCGCAGAATCGCACCATTGAGGAGTTTTTTGAACAATGCGGCACGCCTGTCCTGCGACTCACCATGTTATGGCAACGCGCGGAACAGGCCCAGGACCCGCAAGCCGCGATTGAGATTTATGATCGCGCCATTGCGCACGCTGAAGAATCACTGGCAGAAGAAATCGAGCAGGCACGCAAGGATCCCGCGACATGGTCGGAGAGCAAGGCGTATCCCTATCTCTGCTGTTTGTCCGGGCGTGCGGGCTGTATGGAAATGTTGGGTGAACTTGATCGTGCGGAAGCCGCGTATCATCGCGTGTGGTATGCCGATCCGCTTGATTCGTCGGGCGTGGCGGAAAAATTGTTCTCGCTGTGCCTCACCGATGGTCGGCTGGTCGAAGCGCGGTCGTGGTTGGATCGCCTGGCCGATGATGACGGCACTGCGTTGTGCTACCATCGTGCCCTGCTGCGTTTTCTGGAGGCTGCTGATGTGGCCGAGCAGGCTTATCAAGAAACTGGTGATGTGAATGCGGCCCACTCTTGGGAAGATCCCGAGGCAAATCGTTTGTTAGACCTTGCCTTGCAACGCAATCCATTCGTCGCCGCGATCATGGCTCATCCGCGTGCCTTTGCATTGGAATGCGCGCAGCAGGCCCCGCTGGGCAGTCCTGCGGAGGCTGTGCAGGTGATGTTCGCCTCGGCTCATCTGTGGCTCAGCGATTTTCTCGCGTTGCATTGGTTGCTCGGGCGCGCGCAAGGGTTTTCCATGCAGGATTCTCTCTACTCTGCTGATTGGCACCGTATGGTAGAGGAATTGGGTGGAGAGCCTACCGATGAGGAACGCATCGCGTATCTCCGCCAATTGGAGGAAATGGACGGCTGACTCGGCCGGAATTACTGACCGTTTTGCGGGGGTGCTAGGTCTTTCATGCCTTGCAAGCCCTCCATCATGGCTTTGAGGCCGGTGGTGAGTTTCTGCGCACTGGCCATGGTTTGATCGAGTTTTTCCAACTCCATGGCCGGCAGGTTGCCGTTTTGGAAAGGCATTTGTTGGGGATTTTTTGCCTGAGCTTCCGATGCTTTTTGCACAATACCCGCCAATTTCTCTTGCTGATCGGGAGTGAGAATGCTTTGCAGTTGATCGGCCAAAATCGGATCGCTCAAGTCATTGCCGCCACGACCGGAAAACGCGAAGCCGCTTACGTTACGCATGACAGCCAACGTATCGTTGGCGATGGTATCGTATTCCTGCTGGGTGATTTCACCCCGCTTGAGAGCATCACCCGCGAGAATGGTTTCCATCATGCCGGAGGGATCGGACTCAAGGGCGGCGGCCAGTTCATTGACGGCATCCATGCGCTCGCCTACTCGTTGTTCGACGATGGCCGAGGCTTTGGTTTTTTGTTCATCGTTCAGTCCCAGACGTGATGCAAGCGCATCAGAGGCTTGTTTGATAGCGAGCTCCTTGGCCGATGAGGCACCCGCAAGGCCCGCGCCCATATCGGCAAGCTGCATGGCATCCTTCATCAGGCCCGCCATGTCTTGGGAGATTTTTTTCGAAAGCTTGGTTCTGCCGTCACCATATTTTTCGGCGAGTTTCGCCCATGCACCATCGGAGCTACGGTCGTTCGATGATGCTTTCGCTCCCGCTGCGGGAGCTGCGCCGACATTCGTGGCATTGGTTTTCATGGCCGCAGCCACAGCTGCCACCGCGGCGGCATCAGCATCAGCACTGTTCTTTTTGCCCATGTTGGAGCCGAGATACATTCCACCAACGAGCAGGGCGACCCCAGCAACGGCAAATATCAAATTTTGTTGTTTCATAAAGGTTTGATCGGAGCAAAAGCGTTGCGCGATTGGTGATCCGTGCAAATTTCGCCACAAAATGTGCTTTTCAGCAAGATACAAACGTAGATCATGCCGATAACAGATTCTAACAACGTATGAGCAACGATTCATTTACCGAAGTCACACACACCGGCTGGCTATCGCGGTTGGGAAAATCCATCACTGGCGTGCTGTTGGGCTTCGCTCTTGTCGTTGGTTCGTTTGTCCTGCTGTGGTGGAATGAGGGCCGCAGCGTCACAACTTATCAAGGGCTCAAGGAAGGGGAGAAAATCGCGATGACCATCGCCGCCGATGTCATCGATGCGAGCCACGAAGGAAAGCTGGTGCACCTCGTGGGTCACGCAAGAGCTAAGGATGAGGTGACCGATCCGGTGTTCGGACCCAAGCTTCCAGGCGCCGTGAAATTACGCCGCAAAGTCGAAATGTTTCAGTGGGTCGAAACGAAAAAAACCACTACGAAGACGAAACTCGGCGGCGGCGAGGAGACGGTTACCGAATACCAATACCAGCAGGAGTGGTCGGAAAAATTTCACCCCTCCTCGGAGTTCCGTCATCCGCAGGGTCATGCGAATGTTTCACCTGCGCATGAGAGCAAGACCTTTTTCTCTCACGATGCGACCATCGGCGTCTTCGCCTTGCCGGCATTCCTGATCGAGCAGTGGAAGGATCTGCGTCCGTTGCCTGTGGCCATCGACCAGCTCAAACCCGAGCATCGGGAAAAAGCCCAAGCACAAGGAGATTGGGTCTATCTGTTAGGTCGTGCGGATCGCCCAGCGAATGGGGATTTGCGGATCAAATTCGATGCCATCCCCGAGGGTGACGCCAGTGTCTTGGTGCGACAGGTGAGAGATACCTTCGAGCCCTACCTCACGCAGGTGGGAACCAAGATCGCGCGGATCAACGCGGGTGTTCACAGCAAGGACTCGATGTTTGCTGCCGCCCAAGCGGAAAACACATTGCAGACATGGTTGTTGCGCGGTTTGGGCGCGCTGTTGATGTTCATCGGCATCGTGTTGGTGTTCCAACCGTTCAAAGTGCTCGCGGATGTCCTACCTCTGGCGGGGCGCATCGTGGGTGCGGGTACGGGTATGATCGCGATGTTGCTGGCGGGTATGGGCTCCACGATTACCATCTCTCTCGCTTGGTTGTGGTATCGTCCTTTCCTCGGCGCCGCGGTGTTGGTCGGCACGGTAGCGCTGTTTGTGCTGCTGATCCGCAGGTTTCGCACGCAATCGGCCTGAGATTTCTGAGCTTCGGGTGATTGGAAAGAAGGCGCTTTTTTCCCATTGCCGTTCTCGATGAGGGGTGAGAAAGTGCACGTATGAAAAAGTTTTTCGCCGTTCTCATCGCAGGAGTCAGCGCTTGGGTGTTGTTCACGCCCTTCGATCTGCCGCCCGTTCCGTTCTTTTTCATCGATGAAGCCATCGCGTTCCTGCTGTTCACCAAATCGATGTCCTACCTGGGGTTCGATATTTCCCGCATCTTGCCTTTTCTTCCTCGCAATAGCCGCAAAAAGCCCTCGACGTCATCGCCTTCCGGCGGAACCCATCCTGCAAAAGAGCCGGTCATCGATGTGTAATCGACAATCGTGACACATGCAACGCGGGGCAAAGCTTGCATTGGAGAAAGATCGGCGATACATGTCTCGTATCTTGTTACGAACATGAGCGACTCAAGCGAAGCAATCAAACCTCGGAAGCCCATTATTCTCACCCTCATCGGACTGGGTGCCTGTGCGGGCATGTTAGCCATGCCGGTTCTAGCCGGTCCGCCAAACGGACAGGCACTGCCGGACATCATGCGCTTTCTCGGCCGTTTTCACCCGGTCATCTTGCACCTGCCTATCGGCATTCTGACCCTCGCTCTGATCAAGGAATTCGCCTCGCTGTTTTCGCGCGAAGTGCAGTCCACCCGCAGCATCATGTTTTTCGCTGCGGCTTCTTCCGTGATTGCCGTGATCGCCGGATTCCTGCTCTATCAGAGTGATCTCGATGGTGAAGCCACCGATCTCGGCAACCGTCACCTCTGGGGCGGCATCGCGTTTTCCTGTGTGACCATCCTCACTTATATCGTGAAGACATGGGCGGACGTGGGTGCCGTGGCTCCCTGGTTCTACCGCCTGTTGCTCGTTGCAAGTGCGGGTGTGATGGGCTTTGCCAGCCATGATGGCGCCTCCATGGTTCACGGCACCGATTACCTCAGCAAATACGCGCCACCCGCGCTGAAGCCGATCCTCGGCGGAAAAGTGGAAAACGACACCCCGCCCGGAGGTGGAGACACCGCTGTTGCCGAGCCTCTCGTCTATCAGGATGTCATCGCTCCGATGATGGAGGAGAAATGTTGGAAGTGCCATAATGCCGATAAAATCAAAGGCAAGTTCCGCATGGATACCTACGAGCTTCTCGTCAAAGGTGGCAAAGAAGGCGCGGGCCTGGTGGCTGGAGATGCCGCCAAGAGCAACATCGTGATCCGGTGCGAGCTTCCCGTCGACGACGAGGAACGCATGCCTCCCGATGAAAAACCTGGTCTGACCGATGAGCAACTCATCGTCATCAAGTGGTGGATCAATGCGGGTGCCTCACCTGCGCTGAAACTCAGCGAAGCGAATGCGCCCGCCGATGTGGCGGCCATTCTTGCGAAACAGAAGCCTGTCGTGAAAAAAGCCACTGCTCCCGCTCCTACGACAGGCGCCGCCCCGACGGAAGCCCCCAAAGCCGATGCCAACCGCGATGCGCTCAAGGCGGCGATGGCAGAAGTGCAAAAGTCCTTCCCCGGCGCCGTGCAATTTGAATCTCAGGCCTCATCTGGGCTCTTCTTCACCGCTGTTAGCATGCGCGGCAAGTTCTCCGATGACGATACCGCCAAACTCGGTCCCGTGATGGCCGGCCTTGTATCCGCCGATTTCTCCGCCGCCTTGATCACCGATAAATCCCTTGCCCTGCTGGCCCCTGCCAAAGGCCTGCGCACCTTGCGCATCTCCGAGACGAAAGTCACGGATGCGGGCATGGACACGATTGCCAAAATGACATCTTTGGAATCCCTCAACCTCTACGGTACCGAAGTCACCGATGCCGGCCTGCAAAAACTCGCCGCCCTGCCGCAGCTGAAAAAACTCTTCGTCTGGCGCAGCAAGATCACCCCCGCTGGCATCGCCGAGCTGAAAAAGAAACTGCCTCAGTGCGTGATCGAGGCGGGGATGTGATTTGTCAAAACCCTTCTCATCACCCTTGCGATCCTGCTTCCTGTGGGATCGCTTTTTTGTCGGCTTCCGCCTCACTCCTGGATCTGGCGCTTTTCCAGAGCCACCATGGTGATGTCGTCCATTTGCGGTGCATCGCCGGTGAAGTCCTTGAGGGTGCGAAGCATTTTTTGCAGCACCATCTCCGCGCCCAGTGGCGAGCTTTGCAGGAAGGTTTCCTTCATGCGTTCGATGCCAAATTCCTCGTCCACGCCGTTAAGCGCTTCTTTCACACCATCGGTGTGCAGCAACAGGCAGTCGCCAGGGGCAATCTGGAAGGAAAAATCCTTGGTGACGCGCTCGAACACATCGCCTTCATCAATGCCCACTGCCAGCCCAGAGGGTTTGATTTGGGTGATTTCGCCGCTGTCTTTGTGAAACCAGAAAGCGGGATCATGTCCTGCGCGCGCCATCACCGCGTGGCCTTGATCGCCATCGAGAATCAGATAGGCCATGCTGATGAACATGTCCTCGCGGATATCGGGAAAGAGTTGGCGGTTGACCAGTGAAAGGACCTTGGCAGGTGATGTTTCGCCGATGGCGACACAGCGCAGCACGCTCCGGCACATGGCCATGAGCAAGCCCGCCGCCACTCCTTTGCCGGAAACGTCTGCAATGACAAGGCCCCAGCGTTTGTCGCCGAGATCGATGAAGTCGTAATAGTCACCGCTGATGATGCGTGCGGGTGTGTTGGTGCCGGCCACACGGTAGCCTTCGATCGAAGGGTTGTGTTGGGGCAGAAGAATCCGCTGCACCTCGCGGGCGGTGCGTAATTCGTTTTCCAGCGTGCGTTTTTCGTTCGCCTCCTGATGCACCATCGAGTTGCCCAGGGCGAACGATGATTGTTCGGCCACCGAACGGAAGACAGTGAAATCATGTTCGTTGAATGCGCCCTGATTGTGAGCTTTGGCGACGGCGAGAACGCCTAGGTCCTTGCCTCCGTGACGCAGCGGCGCCAACATCGCGGAAACATTCTCGTCATAACTGACAAAGGCATCGCGGAACGACTCGTGGGTTTTGATATCCGATACATGCACGGCTTTTCCCACGGTGAGACAATGCCCGAGAATTCCCTCGTCGGTTGCCTGATTCGACAAACGGATGTGGCTCTCTGCCGCACGGGAATCCTTCTGTGCCCTGCGCACCACCTCCAGTGGTAGACCGATGAGTTGGGGACAGCGCTCGCTTACATACTTTGGCACCAGCCACTGTCGTGTTTCATTACTCAAATAAATCGCACCACCCTGCGCACTCACCACATCCACCACACCATCCACGATGGTTCGGTTCACGCTGTGCGGGGACGAGTCCTTTTCGATGGCCTCGCCCAAGTCGTGCAGAAAGTGGAACATGCGCTGTTCCTCGCCGACGATGTCGCTCTTTTCTTTTTCTAACAATTTCGCGCTGCGACGTGCGCGCCACACCCACAAGGCCATGATCACCAGCGAGGCCGCCAATCCGCACACAATGTAAAATTCCAGCGACATGGTTTGGGTTCGTGAGAAGACGGTGTGAGGATCTCAGCCGGAAGTGGATCCCAGTTCTTTTTCCAACAGTTGCACCACGTTTTCAAACTTCTCGGCGTTTTCCTCGCTGGTGGCGGAGAGGATCTTGTGCGCTTCGAGAACTTCCTGACTGCGGGCGCGGGCATTGAGCGCCGCGCCGGTCCATGGCTGAAGGCGGGCGCGGATGTCATCCGGAGCCCCCGCCCACGCTGCCGCACCGGGATTGATGTCCATCAACGCGTTGAGACCGAGGTCTTCCAGGGACATGACATTTTTTTCCGATGCTCCTGCGATCTCCAGCCGCCCGCCGCCGGATTGTTTGCTCAGGCGCAACGCCAACCCTGCTAGCATTCCCATGAAAGTGGAGTCCATGCCCGTGCACGAGTGCAGGTCGATGACCAGAAAGCGTTCTCCCTCCAGCAAACAAAGTTCCGCGCATTGTTTCACCGCGGGACTGCTCATGAAGTTTCCTTTTCCGGCACAACGGATCCATGAGTAGCCGTCGAATTTCCCCCAGTCGATATGACTTGATTCACTCACAAATGACGTAAGTCGCAACGTTCACGCGACACCCATACTCTAAGCTAATTGGCGATGAGGTCAACGTTGGAAAAAAACTTTCTGTGAGTCTCACATGCGTTTTTCCGATGGTTTGCGATCCACCAAGTGGGCCCGACAGGAATCGAACCTGTACCTACGGCTTCGGAGACCATCGTCCTATCCATTGGACTACGGGCCCATGTGGTGAGCTGTTGCGGCCGCCAAGGTAGCGCAACGATCTGTGGTCTGGCAAGCATGGGTTTTTGGGATTTCACACTCGCGCGTCCAGCCACTTGCCACGGAAGTGCAACCAAGAAAATACGAGCGCTTGCACGGTGAGATCCACGGCGAAAATCGTCCACACTCCCACCAGGGTAAGATGTCCCGTCGATTTGACATAAAACAACACGCCAATGCGGAAAAACGCCATGATGGAAAAGGCCCATTTCATCACGAGGGGCGTGGCACCGGCGCCGCGCATGGTGGTTTTCAATAGAATGCATGTGGCGAATGCCGGTTGGGAAAAGGCGCACACTACCAGCAAAGGCGTGGCCATGCGCAGGTGCTCTTCGCTGCCCGCGGCGAGAATGTTGACGAGAAACTCGCGGAACAACACGAAACAAAGTCCAAGGAAACTCATGACTGCGATATTCAGCTTCCAGCAAAATCGAACGACGCGCACGGCCATAGCCTTCGATCCAGCACCGAGGTATTGTCCCGTCAATGCCGCCGCTGCGGTGGCGATGGCAAAGCCTGGCATGAAACTCATGGATTCCACCCGGATCGCAATCATATGCGCGCCCAGCGAGCCCTGCACGGGCAGTTGCGAAATCGTCTGGATGCCGAAGTAATGGATCATCCACATGCCGGCTACTTCCATCGATTGGGGAATGCCAACGCGAACAATGCGTGTGAGGGTTTCACGATGGAAACGCAGGGCTTCTCGCGTCCAGCGTAGCGTCACTTCATGGCCGCCCTTGCGCAACCACAATACCAACGATACCGAAAGCAATCCTGCGATCCAGCCACACACCGTGCCGGCGGCGATGCCCGCGATTCCATGCCCGCCCAGTGGTTCCGGACCGAACACGAACAGCACGCTAAGTAGGAAATTGACCACGTTCACCACGATCATCGAGAAAAACGGCGTGCGGGTGTCGCCCGATCCGCGTAACGCCGCATTCAATGCCATCATCGCTCCGCTGAATGGACCCGATAGCGCCAGCACGCCCAGGTATTCCGCAGCATATACCGATGCCTGCGGTGACATGTCCATTTTGTCGACCAACCAACCACAGCCGAACTTGAGTAAGACCAAAGATCCCAATCCCGCGGCCAATCCCAGCCACAAGCCTTGGCACATGCCGCGTCGTGCAAGCAACGTATCACGAGCACCGCAGGCGCGCGATACCAATGCCATCACGCCGATGGCCACCGCGCCTTGCAGGATGTTGAAAAACCAGCCGACGTAGCCACCAAGACCCATCGCATCGAGAATCGCTACGCGCGCTTCCCCTGTGGCCATGCGGCTGGATACCATGATGTCCGTCACGCCGACGAGGAACGTCATGGCATTTTCTAACAGCGGCCATACCGCCAACATCGCCACTTGGCGCGATAGGGTCAGACCGCCGAGTTTTCCCGCCAGTATGGGCTGTTTGTGATTCGCATCAACCATGCCGGACCGTAGGGTGAGGGAGGGAAATGCTTTGATGCATGGTGTTGTCCCCGTGCCCATGGCGCTTACCCATCCGTGAATCCGTCATTGTTTTTTCCACGGCACCCGCCGCAAACGGATGTTCGTTGAGGATGGGGAAAACTCAAGCCACGAATGAGAGGAAGGGAAAAATCAGGAGAGGCACCAACAGAAAAGCCGCCCAGGATGAGCGGCTTTTCTTGGTGTTCCTGATGGCTGTTCTTTTTGTTAGAGGCTCTTCAGATAAGCGGTGATGTCCGCGATGGCTTGCGGGGTGAGGCCGAGGTTGGCGGGATCATACATCAGAGATTTTTCCAGAGGCTTCATCGAGGCGATGCGCGACTTGGCAATGGTTTGCGTTTGCCCACCCACGCATTTCACGATCACCGGATCGCCATCGCTGAGCACCATGCCGACGATGGTGATGCCGTCCTTCGTTTTGAT
>JBJOMZ010000026.1:0-24725 GCA_046052105.1 Verrucomicrobiota bacterium
TGCAAATTCCCGGATCGCTTGTCTCGGTGTCGGACTGGACTCGCTCAGGAGCAACGATTTTCACTCGCTCGGGTGATCGCATCGCCGCGCTTGGGTTCAATGGAGAGAGCGCCTCGGTCGTGGCGGAGTCATCGGCTGGATTCGCTCATGTGATGATGGGCTCCACACTTTACAATGCTTCATCGGACGGCATCACAAAAAGAGAATTTTCTTCCCTCACCGGTTCTTGGGGGCCTACCACCGTTTGGCTTCTGGATCAGGCTAGTGCAGTGCACTCACTTTATGCAATCAATGGCGGGTTAGCGGCTGTCAGTCACAATCAGGCTTGGATTCTGGGTGCTGACAATGCATTCGCCGGACATGACATCTTGGGTAATGCGAATTTTACTGCTTCGGATCGATCTGGCGATTGCTGGGTTGTTCCTGCTGGCGAGTATGGCCCAATTTTGTTAGAGCCATAAGTTGCATATCTGCCTGATACCGGAAAACTCATTTACGCCGTGACATCAATCGGCAGTATCGGTCGTAAGTCGATTCATATTTCTGCGAGATTCATCGTTTTCCTGTCGCGTGGCAACAGGGGAAAGAGAAAGGTAGTTTGATTATTGTCGGTATATGGTTTTCCGCATCTCAGCTTTTTTGGCAGTGATAACGCTCTACGGAATTCAGAAAATAAAACACAAAAAAGCCGAGGATTACTCCTCGGCTTTTTTGATTTGAAGGGTAGAGAATTACTTCTTCTTGCCTTTGGCGGGAGCCGGTGCGGCCTCGACCACTACCTCTTCCACCACACGTGGTTTGGCGAGGTGAGCGACCACCACTTCGCCGGCGTGCGTGGCTTTGACGCCTGCTGGCAATGGCAACTCGCTGATGTGCAGAGAATCACCCACTTGGAGATGAGTCACATCGGCGGAAAGAGTATCGGGAAGGTCGTTGGGCAAACAACGGATTTCCAGAGAGTGCACGTTGTGCTCGAGCAAACCACCGCCGTTTTTGACACCGACAGGCTCGCCCACCAGGTGGAGCGGCACGTGAGCGGTGATCTCGGTGTTTTCATCGATAGCGCGGAAGTCGGCATGAATGGCGGCACCCGTGATGCCGTCGTGTTGTACGGCTTGTAAGAACGCGAGCGAGGTGCCGACGCCTTCGATGTCGAGGTTGATGAGAATGTTTTCCGAGCTGCTGTGAGCGAGCACGTCGTTGAAGGCGCGGGCATCAACTTTCAAGTTTTGATTGGCCTGACCCATCCCGTACATCACGGAGGGCAGCCAGCCTTCTTTGCGCATTTGATTGAGGCGACCGGAACCAGTGCGGTTGCGGATAGCGGCTTTGAGATTCGTTTTCTTGGACATGGTACGCGAGCGTTGGTGTTGATAGGTGAGGTTCCAACCCCACCTGCGGGGCGGGGGATGTAGCGAATTCTGCTGGACTTGTCAAAATTTTGTTGCCATCCAACACAAAATTTTTCCGGTTTTTTTAGATTCCACCCATACCATCAAGAAATTTTGGGATTTCCATGCGGTTTCATCTCAATACGCGCCAGCGGATTCGCTGAAGCGGTAGCCCGCTTGGTAACGTCCGGTTTGCTCCTTGGCAAGCTGGCGAACCAGATCATTGAGCAGTGCGGAGGCGCCAAAACGATAGCGCTCGGGCCGCAACCATTGATCACCCAAGGTTTCTTTGACCGCGATGAGAAACTGGATTGCTTGTTTGGCCGTGCGAATGCCACCTGCGGGCTTCATGGCGATTTCCACTCCGGTGGCGAGGTAGTGATCGCGAATGGCCTCGAGCATGACCTGATTGTTTCCCAGCGTGGCGTTAGCCGACGTTTTCCCCGTGCTGGTCTTGATGAAATCGCCGGGACGCAGGACACGCATCGCCAGAAACGAGGCCGCGCGGATGTTGTCGTAGGTTTCCAGTTCGCTCGTCTCGAAAATGACCTTCAGGGTGGCCTCTCCGCAGGCATCGCGCACCGCGGAAATTTCGTCCTGCACGCGCGTGAGTTCACCACAAAGATACGCACCGCGGGAAATCACCATATCAATCTCGTCCGCGCCATCGGTCACGGCAGCCTTGACCTCGGCGAGACGGGTCTTTAAGGGTGCCTGACCAGAAGGGAACGCGGTAGCCACGGACGCGATTTTCACCTGTGTGCCCGCGAGAACCTTGTGCGCGGCAGCGACCATCGCAGGATAAACGCAAACGGCTGCCGTGGGTGGAGCGCCAAATTCATCGGCCGGATGCAGCGCCTTGTGACAAAGAGACTCGACCTTGCCAGGTGTGTCCTTGCCTTCCAAGGTCGTGAGATCGACCATCGAGACCGCCAGTCGAAGAGCGAAGGTTTTGGCATCTTTTTTGATACTGCGTGTGGTGTATGTTGCCACGCGTTCCTCCACGCCCACGGCATCCACGGGCCCGACCTCATGGATGAGTTGTTTCAGTGGAGAAATGATCGGATTCGGCATGCCCTTATCATGGAACATCCGCCGCCAGATGCCAAGCGGGAAAACCATTTGCAACAAGCACGGCGGGTCTTTTTGCGAAATGCCAAATCCGCTATCAAATGCTCGCATTGCGGAGAGTGAAGCAAATCATCAATCCATCCTCTCGCCATTTATCGCCACTTTTACTCGCCATTATTTGCCTAAAAACAACTTTTATCGCCATTTATTCGCGAATTTTATTGTCATTTGTGCCATTTATCGCCATTTTTTCGCCATGAAACTGTTGGCAAACCTCCATTGGCTCGAACCATTTCGCCATCATGAAATCCTTGGCGCGCGGGATTACGAAGAGTCTTTTTCACCACAACTGCCACGTCGCACCGCACTCAATCGACTCAATCGCCTGCGCCAGGCTGGGTATGTCGAACTACAAGGCAAGACGCGCGCCACGATCTATCTACTTACCATCATGGGGCGTAGAGCGTTGGCCGGTTTGCGTCCCGACATGGTCTTGAGCCGCTATGAAGAGGATGAGACTCCTGCCCCGATCGTGGCAGAAGACCCGCGCATCACTCTGCGGCGTCCAGTCCGCGAGCGTCGCCCAGTGGGATACAATCGCTCCTTTCTTGATGCCTATGTGCCGAATCGCACGCACTATTTACCGGAATCCACACGGCGAGAATTGCGTAGGATCGGATCGCAGACGGGTATGGAATCAGCGCCCGCCGGGACGTATGCACACCACATTTGCCAACGCCTGCTCATCGATCTATCGTGGAACTCCAGTCGCCTAGAGGGTAACACTTTTTCGTTGCTGGAAACGGAGCAACTGCTGCAGCAAGGCGAGGATGCGGATGCATCCTTGTCGCACGAGGCCATCATGATTCTCAATCACAAGGCGGCAATCGAATTTTTGTTAGAATCATCAACGGAGGCGGCCTTTGATCGGCGCACGATTTTCAATCTGCATGCCCTGCTGACGGCGGATTTGTTGAGCGATCCGGCGGCGGAAGGGGCGCTGCGCACGGTGCCTGTGGGCATCGGGCGATCCGTGTATCTGCCCACAGCGATTCCGGCGCTGATCGAGACGGTGTTTGACGAGATCCTCGCCAAGGCCCGCGTGATCCGCGATCCGTATGAGCAGGCGTTTTTTGCGATGGTGCATCTGCCCTACTTGCAGCCATTTCTGGATGGCAACAAACGCGTGTCACGCTTGGCTGCGAACCTGCCGCTTTTTCAGCAGAATCTGGCTCCGCTTTCGTTCATCGATGTCTCGGAAACCGACTACACCGATGGCATGCTGGCGATTTACGAGCTCAATGATGTGAGTCTTTTGCGCGAGGTCTTTGTGCAAGCCTGCGAGCGATCCGCCCAGCGCTACACGGTCATCCGCGGGGCGATTGGGGAGCCGGATCAGTTTCGGGTGAAATACCGTCCCATTCTCATTGAGCAAGTGGCGGCCATCATCCGCTCGCGCTGTGATCGACGTGCCGCGGTGGCAAAATTGCGCGAGTGGGCGGAGCAATCGATCGTGGAACGCGATCGCAAGCGCTTTGTTGCAGCGGCGGAGGAAACGCTCGCAGGCATCCACGAGGGAAATTTCGCCCGCTACCGTGTCAGGCCCTCGGAGTTTGACGCGTGGTATGCTTCCTGGCGGTGAGCCGTCATGGGCTGCCATCACTTCGGCATGAGATCGATGCCGAATTTGCGCAGCACGATGACGGTCAGCCAGAACAGTGCGATGGTCATGATGCAGTTCGCGAGCATTGCGGGCCAAAAGCCCCAGCCCTGGCGCAGCAGCCATGGAAACACGAGAAACATGGGCAAGGTGGGCAGTACAAACCAGAACGTGCCTTCGGCATGATTGGCGATGCGCGTGGTGGTTTGTTTTTCCTGATGCATCCAGATCATCGCGATCAATGACGTAAACGGCAGGGCGATGAGCAAGGCCGAGAGGCGGTCGTTAACGAGTTGAATTTTGTTCACCAGCACAATGATCAGCGCGGTGACGAGGATTTTCACCACATCGAGCGCGGTGAAGCTCAGGAGTTGGGACCAGGGAAGTTTCATGGAATCGTGTAATCTTATGATCGCAACCACTGCGCGGCTTCTTTGGCGTAGTAGGTGAGGATGATGTCGGCACCGGCGCGTTTGATGGAAGTGAGGGACTCGAGGATGATGGCTTTTCTGTCGAGCCAGCCGGCGGCGGCGGCGCTTTCGATCATGAGATACTCGCCGCTGACCTGATAGGCGGCGACGGGTAGAGTGGTGTGTTGGCGCACGGCGGCGATGATGTCCAGGTAGGCACCGGCGGGTTTGACCATGACCATGTCCGCGCCCTCGGCTTCGTCTAACAAAATTTCGCGCACGGCTTCGCGGGCATTGGCGTAGTCCATCTGATAGGTTTTTTTGTCGCCGGCTTTCGGGGCGGAATCGAGCGCGCCACGGAAGGGGCCGTAGTAGGCGGAGGCATACTTGGCGGAGTAGCTGAGGATGGAAACATCGGTGTGGCCGGCGGCATCGAGCGCGGCACGCAGGGCGGCGACACGGCCGTCCATCATGTCGCTGGGCGAAACGATGTCGGCTCCGGCGGCGGCATGGCAGAGGGCTTGTTGGCAGAGAACGTCCACGGTGGCATCGTTGACGATCTCTAACGAACCGTCGGCGGATGTTTGCACGAGTCCGTCGTGGCCATCGGTGTTGTAGGGATCGAGCGCGATGTCGGTGATGACGCACATCTCTGGGCAGGCGGCCTTGATGGCGCGGATGACGCGTGGGATGAGTCCCGCGGGATTGTGGCATTCGGCGGCATCGGAGGTTTTGAGGGAGTAGTCGATTTTGGGAAACAGCACCACGGCGGGGACGCCTGCTGCGTGGAGCGTGCGCACTTCGGATACGACGTCTTTTTCGCACCATCGGGTCACGCCGGGCATGGAGGCGATGGCATCATTTTGCGTGCCTTCCTGCACGAACAAGGGCTGAACGAAATCACCGGGGTGCAGAATGGTCTCGCGCACGAGGGAGCGGATGGCGGCACTGCGGCGATTGCGGCGGGGACGGATGGGAAGGTTCATGGTGGTGGTTCTGGCTAGCTTCAAGCGATAGAGCTATTTTTTTGTCTTTGAAGAAAACAGGCGGGACGCCTGTTCTCCTGTCGGTTACTTCGGGCTGAGTTCATAACTGTCCTTGTTGTCCTTGATGGTCCAGCCGAGGGCGGCGAGTTGGTCGCGGAGGACATCGGATTGCGCCCAGTCTTTCGCTTGGCGCACGGCGAGGCGTTGTTCGGCGAGGGCGCGGATCTCGGCGGGGATGTCGATTTCTTTTTCCGATGCCAGCTCGGGAAGAACCAGCCCCAGCGCGCGGAGGATGCGATGGAAGGCGGCCAGTGCCTGGGCGGCGGCGAAGCCCTCGAGTTTGGAACTTTCGCGCAGCGCGGTAAAAATGGCACCGAGCGCACCGGCGGTGTTGAGGTCGTCATTGAGGGCATCCCATGCCGCCTGGAAGGGGCCGAACTCGATGCTGGTGAGCACGGCATTTTCCGGAGACTTCGCGGCGAGTTGTTGCGCGGCTTTGGCCATTTTGTTCATGGCTTCGCGGGCGGCGTGGAGGCTATCAAAGGTGAAATTCAGCGGCTTGCGGTAATGGCCGCTTAGTAGAACGTAGCGCACTTCCATGGCCGTCCAGCCATGTTTGGCGAGGTCTTCCAGAGTGTAGAGATTGCCGAGCGACTTCGACATTTTTCCGCCATCGACCATCAGGTGGGCGATGTGGAACCAGGTGGCGGCGAAGTGACCGCCGCAGGCGCAGCGGCTCTGGGCGATTTCGTTTTCGTGGTGAGGGAAGACCAGATCGACGCCGCCGCTGTGGAGGTCGAAGGTTTCGCCGAGATATTCGCGAATCATCGCCGAGCACTCGAGGTGCCAGCCCGGGCGTCCTTCCCCCCAGGGTGAGGGCCAGAAATTTTCGCCATCCTCGGGGCGGCGGGACTTCCAGAGCACGAAGTCGCTGACGCTTTGTTTTTCGTATTCATCGGCATTGGCGCGCTGGGCTTGGGTGCGGCCCAACTCCAGTTCGCGTTCATCGAGGTGGGACAGCTGGCCGTATTCGGGAAACGAGGCGATGTTGAAATACACCGAGCCGTCCTCCGAGGCGTAGGCGTGGCCTTTTTCCACAAGTTCCGCGATCATGGCAATCTGTTGCAGGATGTGCTCGACGGCGCCGGGCTCGATGTGGGGCGGCAGGCATTGCAGAAGATCGCAGTCGCGATGGAACTTTTCCGTCCAGAAGCGGGTGAACTCTGTGAGGGTCTGGCCCACGCGCTGCGATTCGCGGATGGTTTTGTCATCGACATCCGTGAGGTTGCGGACGTGGAGCGTGCGTGTGCCGCCGGTTTCGAGAGTGCGGCGGAATACATCTTGCAGCACGAACGTGCGGAAGTTACCGATGTGGGCTGGACCATAGACCGTGGGGCCGCAGCAATAGAAGCGGAAGGTCTGGCCGTCGAGGGGTGTCAATTCCTTGATTTTGCGTGCCAGAGTATCATACAAGCGCATGCGTTTCCCTAGCCGCCATCCGGTGTCGTGGCAAGTGTGTCGTCGCACAAGGGGAATTTTTTTTGAAAATTTGAAGATTCTTCTTGCCAAAATTGTGACTTTTGAGCATTTTCCGCCCCCGCCCAACTGCAAAGTCGCTGGCGCCTCAACTTCAATCACAACTCATTTTTTCTTTTTATGGCCGTTGCATTACGTCTCACTCGTCAGGGGTCTGCCGATCGTCCCTACTACAAAATCATCGCCGTGGACAGTCGCGTGCGTCGTGATGGTCGTTTCATCGAGCAACTCGGCACTTACGATCCGATGAAAGAAGGCGTGAATTATGAAATTGACCTCGCTGCTGCTGACAAGTGGTTGGGCACCGGAGCTAAACCCTCCGAGACCGTCAAGTCCATCATCCGCAAAGCCCGCACGGCTGCAGCCAAGTAATTTTTTCTTTGTTTCTGTTTTTCCGTCCGCCTGTTCGCAGGCGGACGGTTTTTGTTTTCTGTGGGGAATCATTCCAATTTCCCAATTGACGGCTTGACCCAGTGACAGATTGTTCTAGCATCAAACCTATGCGAAACTTTCTTCCCATTGCATGGCGTGCCGTGATCGTTATGGCATCGATTGCCACATCTTTTGCGCAACTGGGCGTCGACATTCGGATGAATCAATCGAACTTTCTGGCCGGCGAAAACATTTTGGTGGCCGTCACGATTACCAATCATACGGGAAATGACGTGGTCTTGGCGAACCAAGGACGCACTCCTTGGCTGGACATGGTCGTCAAACGCGCCAACGGTGAGCCGGCTTCGTCTTTGGGTCGCACCAATTTCGGCCCCGTGAAAATCGCCTCGGGGCAGAGCATGAGCAAGAGCATTGACATTTCCTCTCTCTATAATTTGCGAGAGCCAGGCTCTTATTCCGTTTCGGCCATCGTCCGCATGTCAGGAGCGGATGGGTCTGTTTCGAATCGTCTTCTATTCAACTGCGCCACCGTTCGCGCCGACTGGAGCCAAAAAGTAGGGGTCCCCGGGCAGCCAGGAAAATCCCACGAATTTCGAGTCATGAACGTTACCAATCCGCAAAAGTCGCAGCTGTATGCGCAGGTGGTGGATTGCAAAACCGGGGTATCGATTCAGACTCTGTGCATGGGAGATGCTTTGTTCTTTCGCAAACCGCAGGCGGCTGTGGATCGTTCTCAAGCACTTCATGTGCTCTATCTGGCTACACCGGAATTTTATGTTCATGCGCGTATTGATGTGAACGGTCGATTTCTTGGCAGGGATCTTCATAAGCGCGGTGCTGGAGGAGATCCCCGTCTGATGACCTTTGCCGATGGCTCCGTGCAGGTAGCGGGTTCGATTCCTTATGATGCACAAGCGGAGGCCGCAGCACGGGCCAAAATCCGCAAAATATCCGAACGACCTACCTACACCTATAATTAAACTTTCTTGATGATCGGATTTTGTGAATTTTAATTGCAAAGTTGTATGGTTTTTGCTTACTTGCTCTTAAGAATGAGAACGATATTATCTTATGTGCTGCCCTGCATGGCATGGCTTTGTGCCGTGAGTCCACTGCAAGCGCGCTACTTTTCCACCGTAGTGATCGATCCTGGACACGGTGGTCACGACAAAGGCTGCCAATGGGGGCGCGTGTATGAGAAGCACCTTTGTCTCGATACCTCTCTGCGCTTGGAAAACACTCTGCGGAGCAAGGGATATCGCACCGCCATGTTGCGCCGTAGTGACTATTTCATTTCGCTGCCCCAGCGCGTATCGATGGCCTCCAAATATCGCAATGCGATTTTCGTCAGTGTGCATTACAATTTCACTTGGCGTAAGGATGCCAGCGGACTGGAAACGTTTTACTATTCATCGGAAAGTCAGTCACTCGCGAGTTACGTGCAAAGCGGTATGTTGAAACGTGTGCGCGGTGAGAATCGCGGCGTGAAAAACGCACGGTATTACGTGATTCGCAATGCGAAGATGCCCGCCATTCTCGTGGAGTGCGGATTTGTGAGCAATCAGGGGGAGCGCGACAAAATGCGCAAAGCCTGGTATCGTCAAGCCGTGGCTGACGGTATTGCCGATGGCATTTCCAAATACCGCAGTCGCGGTTGATGAAATACCAGTGCCCCAGTTGCGATCAAGATGTGGAGGTCGGTCGGAATTGTCCTCGCTGTGCTAGACCTCCTCGCAAACGCGCGCGCGAAAAAAAATCATGGGAACAGGACCGGAGTGCCGACGGACTGGATCTGCCTGATGACGATTTCGATTATGATGATTTCATCGCGCGAGAATGGGGGAGCACCCCACAGCAGAAGATAGGCATTGCCTGGTATTGGTATCTCGTGGCCTTGCTGCTGTTGATTGCCATGTTATTCGGTATATTTCGTTAGATTCTATGGCTTCCACATTCCGCACGTCCACATTACTTCCGGCTTCTGCGGAAACCATGTTTGCCTTTCATGCAGATCCGCACAATCTCTCTCATGTCATGCCTCCTAGCTTGCGAGTGGAGGAATTGATCACCGAGATTCCCGCCAAGGAAGGTGGGCGCATCGAGATTCGCTGCCTCGATTGGGGCGTGGTCCCGATGCATTGGATTTGTCAGTGGAGAACTGTTCATCCACCGCGCTTATTGGTGGATGAAATGGTGGAAGGTCCATTTCACCTTTTCATTCATGAACACCATTTCGAACCGGTGAGTGAGACCAAATGCGTGATGCGCGATCACATTGTCTATCAATGGGGGCGTTCGTGGTGGGGAGTGTTGGTATCGGAAAGTTTCGTGCGGCTCTATCTGATGGTTTTGTTCTGGTATCGCCATCATCGCACAAAGCGCTGGGCTAGCGAACAACAGGAGCGGAATGGTCGATGTCTTTAGGCTTGCGCTTGAGTCCCCAGTTGCTAAGAAATCCCTCACATGAGCCCATCGATGCACCTTTACGAGCGCCTATCATTGTTTTCCACAGGGATGGTTCTCGGTGTGCTGCTGATCATCGGTCACGCGTTTTTGCTAATCAAAAGTCAGCCTTGCCAACAATTTCTCCGAAAGTTTCCCCGCAATCAAAAACTCGGGCAGGTGCTGCTCGGCATTGGGATGTTCTGGTTCTGGCTACTGATTGCACCAGAGAACAAGGGTTTCATTAGCATGCTGGCCATGGATATGACGGAGTTCAATGCAGCCAAACCCCTGCTGCGTTTGTTTCTTCCGGTGATTTACGTGCTGGTGGCCATGTCCATCACCGAGTTTCTGTCGGTTCGCGCTTTTGGTTTGTTGGGTTTGCTGGCGGCGCAACCGCTGCTGGATTCCGCATTTTTGCGAGATCCAAGCAGTCGATTGCTGATTCCTCTCTGGACCTATGCTCTCATCACCGCATCGCTATTTTCGGTGGGAATGCCCTACCTGTTTCGTGATGCGGTCAACTGGGTGACGGCGAAATCCATACGCTGGAAAGGATTTTGCAGCGCAGGTTTGGTCTACGGCGTGGTCGTGGTGATTTGCGCGCTCTGCTTCTGGCGCGAATGATGTCTGCCTATCGCTGCGAATCATGGCCGACGACAGGATCTGGAAGACAGAACGCCACGCGATCCCCCACACCCAGGGCGAGATACTCCAGTTGCTTGCGTGAAATTTCCGCTTCCACCAGAGCACCGGTTCTCAATCGCAGGGAAACTGATGCCACGGGACCTGCGGAAAACAGGTGTTGCACTTCTGCCAACTCGTCGATTTGCGGATCATACTCAGCAGCAAATTTGATTTCGATCTCGTGAGGACGAACATACCGCTCTCTCCCTTGTTGATCGAAGATCTTGTTCACGTTGCCCAGGAATTCATACACAAAAGGCGTCGAAGGATGATCGTAAATTTCTTGGGGAGGACCCACTTGTTCCACTCTTGCACGACGCATGACCACGACCTGATCTGCCAATTCCAATGCCTCCTCTTGATCATGGGTCACAAACAAAGTGGTGAGGCCGATTTCATCATGAAATGCGCGCAACCAACGCCGCAAATCTTTTCTCACCTGAGCATCGAGGGCGCCAAACGGTTCGTCCAGCAATAATACTTGAGGTCGGATGGCCAGTGCGCGCGCCAGTGCCACGCGCTGCCGTTGGCCGCCGGAAAGCTCATGCGGACGCCGGTGTTCCAGGCCATCGAGTTTGACCAAGCCCAGCAACTCGTTCACCCGCTCACGGATTTCACTTTTGTGGGGACGACGATGCCGCGGTAGCACACTCAGTCCGAAGGCGACATTTTCGGCCACTGTCATGTGGCGGAACAAGGCGTAGTGCTGAAAAACAAAACCGACTTGCCGCTCTCCGGCGGGGACATCGACCACATTTTTGCCGTGAAACAAAATTTTGCCTTGTCCTTCATCAGCGAAATCCAGTCCTGCGACAATGCGCAGCAACGTGGTTTTTCCTGATCCCGATGGACCCAGCAGAGCCGTGAGAGAACCTTGGGGCACTTCGAGAGAGACATCGTCGAGCGCCCGATAGGAACCGAACGATTTGTGAATGGATTGAATGGAGATGGACATAATATGGGAAAAAATCAATGGCCACGGCTGGAGTGGCCGGAAAAGTGTTCGATGGCGGATTTCAGGCCCAGCGTTAACAAGGCCAACAGGGCCAACAGCGTTGCGCAAGCAAATGCGGCGCTGAATTGGTATTCATTGTAGAGGACTTCAATGTGCAAGGGCAGGGTGTTGGTCTCTCCGCGAATGTGTCCGGAAACCACCGATACCGCTCCGAACTCCCCCATGGCTCGCGCATTGCAAAGCAGCACGCCATAAAGCAGTCCCCATTTGATGTTGGGCAGGGTGACCCGCCAAAAAATCTGCCAACCGCTGGCGCCGAGCGTTACCGCCGCCTCCTCTTGATCCGTGCCTTGCGATTCCATCAAGGGAATCAATTCCCGCGCCACAAAAGGAAAGGTCACAAACAGCGTCGCCAGAATGATTCCCGGCCAGGCGAATATGAGGGAAATGTCGTGCTTCGCGAGAAAGTCGCCAAACCAGCCATGACTGCCGAAAAGCAAGATCCACACCACGCCCGCCACCACCGGTGATACCGCGAAGGGCAAATCAATCAGTGTGATCAACAAGGCGCGTCCGCGAAAGCGAAACTTGGTCACCGCCCACGCCGCGGCCAGACCAAAAAGGCCATTCAACGGCACGGCTAGCGCCGCTGTGGTCATCGTCAGCACGATGGCCGACCTTGCCGCATCCTCGTGCAAGGCCGCCCAAAAAACCTGCCAACCTTGACGCAGCGCTTCGATGAAAACCGCCACTAGGGGCAATAGCAGAAACAATCCGAGAATCAGCCAAGTCACTGCGATCAACAGCCACTTCACAGCGCGGGTTTCTTGTGTTACCTCCGAATGATTCATGAGTTATACTTGTCGATTTTTGTCCAGCCAGCGCTGGAGCAGATTGATCAGGAAAAGCAACGTGAAGGACACGATCAGCATGGCGGCTGCAATGACCGATGCCGCGGCAACGTTGTATTGTTCGAGTTGCGCGACGATCAACAGCGGCAGGATCTCGGTTTTCATCGGTAGGTTGCCCGAGATGAAGATCACCGATCCGTATTCGCCGATGGCTCGTGCCAGCGCCATCGTGAAGCCCGTGATCATTGCCGGCATTAACGCGGGGAAAATCACACGCCAAAAGGTCAACCAACGCCCGGCACCGAGGGTTGCCGCCGCTTCCTCGGTATCACGCGAAAGATCCTCCAATACCGGCTGCATGGTTCTGACCACAAAGGGAAAACCGATGAAGGTCAGCGCCAGGAAGACACCCACGGGAGTGTAGGCGACCTTGATCCCCATGCTTTGCAGAGGCGCACCCAGCCAACCATTCGGAGCATAGAGCGTGGTAAGCGTGATGCCCGCGACCGCCGTGGGCAAGGCAAAGGGAAGGTCGATCATAGCATCCAGCCACCGGCGACCCGGAAAAGAATAACGGACGAGAACCCAAGTCACGACAAGGCCCATGACCGAACTCAGTGCCGCCGCCGCCGCGCTCGCGCCGAAGGTCAGCCTTGCTGCCGCCAGCACGCGGGGCGAACTAAGCAACTCCCACCACTCGCGCCATCCCAGGCCAGCTGCTCTGACAAACAAAGCAACCAAGGGGAGAAGAATGATCAAACTCAGATAGATGACACTGAATCCGAGAGACAAACCAAGGCCGGGGATGACGCGAGGACGGGACATGGGGAAAATCAAGGGTTAGTGTGTGACGTAGAGTTGGTCGAAAGTTCCGCCATCGGCAAAATGCGTTTTTTGCGCTTTCTCCCAACCACCGAACTGCTTCTCCACCGTCGCCAACTCCAAGGAAGGCAGTGGGCTTTTCACCGAAGCAAGCCGCGGGCGGTAGTGATGCTTGGCGGCAAGCTCTTGCGCGGCGGGCGTGTAAAGAAACTCCAGATAGGCCCGCGATAACTCCACGGTGCCATGTTTCCTTGCCACCTGATCCACCACTGCCACCGGCGGCTCCGCGAGAATGCTGAGCGATGGATAGACAATTTGCGTTTTACCGGGGAATTCCTTTTCGATCAGATACGCTTCATTTTCCCAGGAAAGATAGACATCACCAATCTCCCGTTGCGCAAAGGTCGTGGTCGCGGCACGCGCACCCGTATCCCAGACAGGCACTTGTTTGATCAAATTCCCGACATACTCGCGCACCCGCTTCTCATCCCTTGCAAATTGTTTTTCTGCCCAAGCCCAGGCTGCGAGATAATTCCAGCGCGCCCCGCCTGACACTTTGGGATTGGGGGTAATCACTTGCACACCGGGTTGCACCAAGTCATTCCAATCTTTAATCCCCTTCGGGTTGCCCTTGCGCACGACAAAAACAACCGTCGAGGTATAAGGAGCGCTGTTGTCGGGAAATTGTTTCGCCCAGTCCCTAGTCAGCAAACCTTTCTCCGCGATGACATCAATGTCTCCAGCCAACGCCAGAGTCACCACGTCGGCTTCAAGACCATCCACGACCGATCTGGCCTGCTTGCCCGATCCGCCGTGCGATTGTTTGATTTCCAACGACTCACCGGTTTTTTTCCGCCACTCTTCGGCAAATGCGGCGTTTACATCGACATAAAATTCGCGAGTGGGATCATACGAAACATTCAATAGAACGCTGCGTTGCCCCCCTTGCGAGGTGTTTTTTTGGCATGAACCCAGCGGCAAAAATGCGGCCAGAGCGAGGAATGGGAATAGAATACGACGAGGATAAGAATAGGTGATTTTCATTTTTTCTGCATGGCGTCCTTCTCCCGTGTGTCGGGTGGATGTCAGCAGTGTTGGTAGATGATGCCTTCCTGGTTGGATCGGCGAAATGGATAAGAGGAATCAGGGGATTTCCGTGAGACTAGCCAGAAAGCCATCTGCGGGATCAGCTTTCAGTTTGTTCTTGTGATGAGGATCAGTAACGGTTTCAGGTGTGGCGAAGGGAGGAACAATGCCATCCCGTCGCATTTTGCGCATAGTCACTTCCACGACCTGAGAAAGAGTGTAGCGATCCAGAATATTGGCGATCGCATTGCGTACATCGATCATGATCATGCGTAATCCACAGTGCTCCTCGTCTGGGCAGGAGCATTTTTGATAGGCAAACTCACTGGCACAACAGATGGGAGCGAGGCGCCCGTCCATTTTGCGCACGATGTCTCCCATCTTCACGATTTTGCCCGCGTCAGTGAGTGAATATCCGCCAAATTTTCCTCGATGCGTCACGACCCATCCCGCATCACGCAACTCCTGCAAAATGCGTTCGATAAATTTGAGTGGTAACCGATTGGCCTCGGCCAACTCAGAACCGGGAAGTGCGGCGCGTCCCATTTGATTCGCAATCCCGAGGTTGATGACGGCGCGAAGTGCATACTCAGCTTTTTTCGAAAGGTGCATGATAAAATGTAGACGCAATAGTAGAAAATACAGAAGATCTTAGCAAGAAGAAACTAGCATTCAGCAGAAGCTGTCAGGAATCTTTGGCACGCTGAACAATTCTTGTTTTTTCAACGCTTTCCACTTGTGTCACTCTGCCGTCATGCACTGTGATTTGTATCGAACCATATTGAAGCTGCTTGACTTTTTTTTTCACGACGTTGAGCCACTCCTCATCGTCATTGACTGTTTTTGTTGGGGTTATCGAGTTTTCGCTCATTGAGATCATGGATTTGTTAATGCGGACAAAATTATATAGATTTAATTGGTGATGTCAAGAATGAATTTAGAGAAAAAATAAAAAATCGTGATTTTGATATCTTTTGATTGCTAGGGGATGGGAGAAATCGCTGTGACGATCTTCTCGGTGAGCGTGGTCACAGCGATGCAAGGAAATGGAGTCTCGTGCTTTTAATCGCTGAAAAGGCTTAGAAAAGTATCAAGTTGAGTTCCAAATAGGCGAAATCCGTATCATCAGTACGAACGGTTTTTCCTGTGAAGGATCCCGGCGTGAAGTGGGCATAACCGAGGATCGCCTCCCAGTCTTTGGTCATTTGCCAACGGGTGCGAATGTCGAACTCATGACCGATCGCTGATCCGCTTTTACCCGTGGCATCGATAGCCTTAGCGCCAGAAAAACGGTCCGTCTCGCTGGCCAGTTCATACCAACTGTAGCCAAAATCCACCCGTAATTTTTCTGTGGGAGTGAGTTCGACCCGCAGCTTGGGTGCGATGATGTTTTCAAAAACAATGTAGTCATTGGCCGACCATGGTCTACCGAACCCATAGAAACGCTCGAATCGATTGTCGATGCCATCGATGGGATCGCGGTCGCCACTGGCATAACCCAGAAATGCGCTGAGGCGTGGTTTCCACGGATGATCGAGACGATATCCGATTTCTACATTTCCGCCCCAAGCGTTGATGTCTCGGTTGCCGTTTTCGCCGTATTGGTGCACGACGCTGGCATCGTAATCAAAGCCACTATTGCCGAACCTTCCGTAGGCGCGAAGACCGGGGGAATGAACCGTGCGATCGGACAGTGTGGAGGTTTTTTCCTGATCCAGCATGAGATAAAATGGTTCCAAGCAGACGTTCTTCCAGCCGCGCCAGTGACCGATGAGTCCATACAACCACTGCCCATCTACCGGCTGATCCCAGTCTGAAATTTCGCGTGACAAGGGTTGCACGGCGAGAAAATCCAGATTCCAATCATTCGCGTCCTGCCCGATGGCGCCGCGAAAACCAAGAAATGTGTTTGCGGTATTGCGCCATTGGTTATTGCCTAGCAGTCGACGATCGAGAAATTCAAAATTTTGAATCCCGTAGCGCAGACTGACAGGGCGCTTATTGCCACGCGGATCTGCGTCGAGCAGATCATCGAAATAGAGCTCTGCTTGTAGGCGAATGAGTTCGAACTCGTTGAAATCACGGTTGTCTTTGGCGTAGTTTCCGTTGGATCGCCGAGCATCCTGCATTTCGATGGCAAAACGCAAGGGATCGATCACATCGTGGATGCCAAGATAGGCGCGCGTACGATGAAGAAATGGCATGTCCAGCCCAGCTTCCGGGCGGCGAATGTCATCATCGCGATATTCGAAACGCGTGCGGTGATCCAAGCCAAGATCCAACCATGGGAATTCGCCCGAGACGTGGGCGTATTTCGGTACATCTGGATCGCGCGTGGTGCTGTAGCTAGATGAAGGTTGGAAGTAACTGTTTTTGTTTGAATCAGGTGCGGCATGGAGCATGCTACCAAGAGCTAACAAGTTGATGGTGAGGATGGTGAATGCGCGGTGCGTCCTGAATGACTGATTTTCTTTTGTAGGGAGTTTCATTTTGAATCATTGAATGAACTTCCTTCGCGCCACAGGTGAGGGAGGCTACGGAAACTAAGGCGGTTTGCTCCAAGGGTATCGGTCGCTCATCAATGGTTTGATTGCAAATTATGAATCCTAGCAACGATGCGTGATCATAAACGCGCACAAATTCCATACAATTTAATGCGGAGCAATTAGTATAGATTTAAGTACGGGAGTCAACAGATTTTTACATTTTTTTCTTTTTGGATGATCTGCGCTCGTAAAGTTCGTGCTGGAATGGTTCGAATGAGTGAAAATTTAAATTAGAATTATTCTTGTTATTTGAAAAAGCGGCGCTAGTTTTCGCCGTCCCGCATGGTTAGCAAATCCGAAAACGCTCCGCTTGAGGAGGAAATGCCTCATGAAATCAATGGTTTGCGCATGACGCGCCAGCGTCGTGAGGTTTACAAGTCCTTGATGGAAAATCGCGTGCATCCGACGGCACAGGATGTTTTTCTCGATGTGAAGGAGCGTCTGCCTCAAATTTCGCTGGCTACGGTTTACAACTGCCTTGAGGCGCTGACCCAGCATGGCATCATTCGCCAGGTGCATTTCGACCGGGAATCCTGTCGCTATTGCCCGAACCTTCATGAGCATGGGCACTTTCACGACCAAGCCACGGGAAAAATCCACGATATCACTTTTAAGCCCGGTGTGCGCCTCGAAGACATACTGGAGCTACCACCCGGCACCATCGTCGCCAACGTCGAACTCACCCTGCGCGGCATGATTGCCCAAGCCTGATTTCCCTATCTTTTACTCGATTTATCACCATGTCCTTACTCATCGAAAATCTGCATGCCACCCTTGAAGACGGCACTCCTATCCTCAAAGGTGTGAACTTGGAAATCCCCGCTGGCGAAGTCCACGCGATCATGGGCCCCAACGGCTCGGGCAAATCCACACTCTCCAAAGTGATTGCTGGTCACGAAGGCTATGTCGTTACCGGCGGATCGGTTACTTTGGACGGTGTGGATCTGCTGGAAATGGATGTCGATCAACGCTCACGCGAAGGTGTGTTCCTCGCTTTCCAATATCCATCGGAAGTGCCCGGTGTTTCCAATGCCAACTTCATCCGCGCTGCCCTGCAAGCACGTCTACCCAAAGGCCAGGACATCGATGCCGTGGCGTATTACAAAAATCTCTACGCGAAAATGGACTTGCTCGAGATGGATCGCAAGTTCACCGCCCGCTCGGTGAACGAGGGCTTCTCCGGTGGCGAGAAAAAGCGCAACGAGATCCTGCAATTGATGATGCTGGAACCGAAGTATTCCATCCTCGATGAGACCGACTCCGGATTGGACATCGATGCGCTGAAAATCGTCGCCAAAGGAGTCAACGCCATGCGCTCACCCGATCGCGGTTTCCTGCTCATCACGCACTACCAACGCCTGCTGGATTATATCGCGCCCGACTACGTCCATGTGATGCATGCCGGTCAGATCGTCCGCTCCGGCGGCCCACAGCTGGCCTTAGAGTTGGAACAAAACGGCTACGATTTCCTCAAAGAGCTCACCCCCGCCTAACATTTTCCCATCGCACTCCATGTCACTCGATCTTCTTCCAGAAACTCTTGATCAGGAAACCGCCGACGCGGTGAACATCGATCGCTCGATCGGCGACTTCACGTTTCCCGAGCGCAATAAATTCGATGCCGGACGAGGTCTCTCCGAGCACACCATCGATTACATTTGCGACGTGAAAAACGACCCATCCTGGGTGCGTGAATTCCGTCACCGCGCTTTGAAGGTTTTTCGTGATAAGCCGATGCCTACGAACTGGGCCACGGAGGATCTGAACAACATCAACTTCGATGAGATCCGCTACTACCTCTCCGATGGTGAAAAGCCCAAGCGTTCTTGGGACGATGTGCCCGCTGATGTGTTAGAAACCTTCGAGCGCCTCGGCATTCCCCAACAAGAGCGCGCTTTCCTCGCTGGTGTGGAAGCGCAGTTCGACTCGGAAGCCGCCTACTCCAACGTCAAAGAAGAGCTGACCAAACAGGGCGTGATCTTTGTCAATTCCACCGAGGGACTCAAGGAACACGAGGAAATTTTCCGCCCTTGGTTCGGCAAAGTCATCCCTACGGGTGACAACAAGTTTTCTGCCTTGAACTCCGCGGTGTTTTCCGGTGGTTCGTTCATTTATATCCCCAAAGGCGTAAAGCTCAAGCAGCCGCTGCAAGCGTATTTCCGCATCAACTCCGAGTCCTTCGGCCAGTTTGAGCGCACGCTCATCATCGCCGATGAAGGAGCCGAGGTGATGTATATGGAAGGCTGCACCGCACCGAAGTTCGAGACCGCCACACTGCACTCCGCGGTGGTGGAGTTGGTCGCTCTCAAAGGCGCGAAAATCCAATATGTCACCGTGCAAAACTGGTCGTCGAACGTTTTCAATCTCGTCACCAAGCGAGGTCTCGCGATGGAGGATGCCGAGGTGCGCTGGATCGATTGCAACATCGGCTCGCGTCTGACGATGAAATATCCCGGTGTTGTGATGAAAGGTCGTCGCGCCCGTGGCGAGGTGATTTCCATCGCCCTGGCGAACACCGGCCAACACCAAGACACCGGTGCGAAGATGATCCACGCGGCGGATGAAACGACGAGTAACGTCGTATCAAAATCCATCTCCGTCGGCACCGGTCGTTCGACCTATCGAGGTCAGGTTCATATCCCGAAACATCTCAAAGGCTGCAAAAACAACACCGAGTGCGATGCCTTGTTGATCAACACGAAATCACGCACCGATACTTACCCCGCGATCACGGTAAAAGGCGCGCAGCACGCCACCCAGCACGAGGCCAGTGTCAGCCAGGTTTCGCAGGAGATGTTGTTTTACATGATGCAGCGCGGTATCAGCGAGGGCGCGGCGATGTCGCTGGCAGTGAACGGTTTCATCAACGACCTCGTGCGCGAGTTCCCGATGGAATACAGCGTGGAACTCAAGCGTCTGATCGACCTAGAAATGGAAGGAAGCGTCGGGTAAGAACTGCTTATCATTGAATTTTTGACTCACTCAATCATGTCCACAGCGATTTCTTATCCCTCGATCCTCGAACAACCGGTCGCGACGCCGGCCCTGATTCCACCATGGTTTGCGGAGGCTCAAACCGATGCATGGAAGCGGTTCCAAGCATTGCCTGCTCCCAAGCGTGGCGTCGAAGAATGGCGCTTTTCCACCACTTCTCATCTCGATTTCCATGGATACCAGCTGGTGGACACGCCAGTGAAGGCTGAGCCATGGGTGGAACGTTCTCAAGGAGTAAAGGATGCCGCTGCGACTCTGGTGTTTGTCAATGACCAGCTCGTTCACTCGGAAAACCGTCTACCCGAGGGCGTGATCTGCCTGTCCTTAGCCGAGGCTTTGCGCGAGTGCCCCGAGCGTGTTCAACCCTATTTCATGCGCTATCCCACTACGTTGGGGTCGGCCAAGTACAGTGCATTGCATGCCTCTCATCTGCGCAACGGCGTATTTCTTTTTGTGCCGGAAGGCGTAGTGGTGGAGAACCCTGTGCACATTTTCCACTGGGTCAACGGTGAAAATACCGCGCTTCTCCCTCACACGTTGGTGGTGACCGCACAAGGTGCTTCCGTGCGGGTGATCGAGACGTTCCAGTCCACAGATGAAACGTCCGCTAGCCTCACCATAGCGGTCAACGATTTGATTGCTGAAAAAGGTTCCTCACTCGATTACGTGGCAATTCAAGCTCTCAACAAGCAGAGCAAGGCGATTACGATCAATGCCAGCGAGGTCGCTACGCAAGCCAAAGCCACAGCCTTTCTTCTCAGCACCGGTGCGGCTTGGGCGCGCAGTGAATCGATCTCGCGCCTGCTCGGTGAGGAGGCACGTTCGAATATGCTAGGCGTCTCGATTCCCACGCGAGATCAGGAATTCGATCAACGCACGTTCCAGCATCACATCTCGCCCGGTGCCTATTCGGATTTGCTCTATAAAAACTCACTCTATGATGAAGCGCGAACGATTTTCTCCGGCTTGATCTTCGTCGATGAAGGTGCGCACCGCACGGATGCTTACCAGACTTGTCGCAATCTGCTGATGTCTGACACCTGCGAGGCGAACTCCATGCCGGGCCTTGAAATCAATGCCGATGATGTCAAATGCAGCCACGGCAGCACCAGTTCACAGATCAGTGACGAGGAAATTTTCTACCTGCGTGCACGCGGGATCGACTCTGATACCGCCCGCCAATTGATCGCCCGCGGATTTTCCATCGAGGTCATCTCCCGCCTCAATCACGATGCGACAGAGGCCTATGTCTTGAATTTTCTCGATCAAAAATTCGCTACCCTGCGGATGCGCGACGTGCGTTGAGAATCATCGTTTCGTCTTTCATCCGCAAGATGTCTTATTACCTTTATGCATCGTAAAATATGATTCATAAACTACGAAGCATTGATCATTTGTTTTATTTTACTCAAAAAAGAATAAGGTTTCATTTGATTTTCTGATATTGCGAATGATGCTAAGAAAAAGACGTCACATAAGAATATGGCATCGGATTCAATCAGAAAATGCCGTATCGCGCATGATATCGAGCGATCACTCTGCCAGCGTGATTTCAATAATGGTGCCTCCCGTATTTCCAGGCCGTTTCTCTATTTGCCATCCTTGGACGATGCAGAGCCGCTCTACTAATGATAAGCCTAGTCCGTAACCTGCGGTGGAGATGTTTTTGTTAGAGTCTATGGCTGCCTCGGCAAACTCAGGCAGACCGGGCCCGTTATCTTCAAATCGTATAATACGCGTACCTTGCTCATTATGGCGCCATGAGATTTCAAGACGTCCATGACGAAGGTGACTGAATGCATTGCCAACTAGATTGTGAATCAGCGTCGCAAGACCCTCACGGTCGCAACGCAGTCGCACGACTTCCGATGGTTGAAAATGCACCACAAGCGGGTGAGTGGGATGCAGTGACCGCCATTCATCCACCACTTCCTGCACAAGCTCCTCCACCGCGATTTCGCCCGTTGGATCAGGCAGTCGGTTTTCGCGGGCAATCATGAGAAATGTTTGAATCAATCGCTCCATTCTCCGGCCAGCGCGTTCCATTCGGGCAAGCACTCTCTGGTGGTTCTCCGCATCCGCAGGAAGATCGCGTAATAGGGCAACGGCACCATTGAGAGTAGTGACTGGAGTTCGCAATTCGTGGCTGCAATCGGCAATGAAACGACGTTCGCGATCGAGCGTCAGTCGCAGATTTTCATGGTACTCGTCGAGAACCCTAGCCAAATAACCGAACTCATCCGCAGGAAGTCCAGACGCCAATGGAGTTTCAGCAAAGCGACCTGCCGATCTCTCGGATTCACGGTCGCGCACTCGACCCGCAAGCTGAAGAATCGGCCGCAGTGCCCAATTCGCGATGACCTTGCTCGTGACAATCGCAACCACAAAAAGAACGAACGCAAGTAAAACAAGCCTGCCTTGCACAGTGCCTAGGTTTGCATCGGAAAACTCATGATCGCCCAGATCCATCAGAACCCACACGGCCTCATGTTGTGAGTTTGCTGGCTCGAACCACAACCGAAACTCCCTTTCTCGGTCTTTCCCTAACCACATGTTCATTCGTTCGCTGATGTTTTTTGGCATCGTTGCGTTCCTTCCGGCTTCGTCGGTAAAAAATTCATGCAATTCATTCGTTGCAGGAACCTCTTCTAAGTCATGAGTGACAGAAATCTCCCGAGCACTCCAGTAGCGAGTGATTCCTCTGGGCATGGAGGCATCCTTTGGTGCTAAGGCAAGCTGCCTCATCAACGGCGCGAGATAGTTATTCTGGATAGCGTCTTCGGCGTCGATCAATAAAATCCAACCACCCAGACTAAAAATCCCCATCACAGCGCATGCCAGCACCACGAGCAGCCAGCGGATGCGCGATGCCAAGCGGGACTGAGGTATATCAGTAGTATCAGCCATCTTCGCCTTTTCCGAGCATCAGTTGATAACCAATTCCGCGATGCGTGTGTAGTAGCGCAGGCCATGACGGTCGATCGACTACCGCGCGCAAGGCTGCCAGATGAGTGCGGAGCGCATCACTCCCGGGCGGCTCTCCTTGCCATAAGTGGTGCTCTATGTCCATCCGCGGCACTACAGTCGGAGCACGCAGGATGAGAATTTCTAACAACTCATACCCCATCTTAGTGATTGTGAGAAGCTGGCCAGCGCGCCGCACCGTTCGCAAATCGCGATCAACTTCGAGATCCGCATAGCGGAGGATTCGGGACACACTGGGACAAAAGGTCTGGGAGCGGCGGATCAATGCTTGAAGGCGCGCAAGCAGTTCAGGCAAAGCGAATGGTTTTACCAGATAATCGTCGGCACCCGCCTCAAAACCCGCCAAGCGATCCTCCAGTCGATCCGCCGCTGACAGTATCAGTATGGGTAAGGATGAGCCAGCTTGAGAACGTAATCGCCGACAGAGCTCCATGCCGCCCAGGCCGGGCAGTCGCAGATCCAAAATAACTGCCGAATACTCTTTCGATAAGATTTGATGAAGTGCCAGAGCACCATTCGGAGAATAATCCACGGACCAACCCCTATGTTCCAAGTAATCTTGAATGTTGCCCGCAAGATCCAAGTCATCTTCTACAAGTAAAATGGGTGATAAGGGCGATGTATCCATACAAGAATCTTGCGGACTATAGAGTAAAAATTATTTTTTATCAAAATCAGGAATTCGATTTTTAATGGCTCATCGTCGCGCTTCGCAACATCAGTGACGACTTTGGTTTGCGCGATGATGAGCGATTCTACACTCGGCCATCAAAACTGATAGCGAAGACCCGCAAGACACGAAAATCCATTATAGTCAGCCTCCACCGAGGTTCCTCCCGCGGTCGGTTCCAATTCTATCGATCCAGCATAGTTGTAACGAGTTTCTGCATAGATCGACCACGAGGAGGATAATTCATAAGAAACGCCAACCAAAGCTTGCGCGGCAAAAAGGTAGTTGTCATCAAACTCTTGCTCCACTCCGCCGATGGTCACATCGATATCAGCTTCTTGGAGAAATCCGATCCCGACTCCAGCATAAGGTGTGAGCCTGCCCCAGAGCGCCGTGCCGTCTGGTTTGGTGAAGGTGTAGATTCCATTCAGTATCAGATTTGTCGATGCGAAATCACCGTCAAGATTACCTTCAAATGGACCACCAGCAGAAATGGAATCAATATCGGCTGAGCGGTAAGAGAACTCAAGCTCAAGCGCCCAGTTTGGCGTGAGCTCCTTGCCTATCGCGGCGCCGAAAAGTTCCCCCACATCGTAAGAGCCATCACCTGCTGCAGCGCCTCGTGATAGATCTCCCTCTTGGAGAAAGTTAAGTCCGCCGAAGCCCTTCACATACAAACCATCGATCCAGGAAGGGACGTCCGCAGATGCCATTTGAATCACAGGTAGAGAAAAAAGTAACGCTGTCCGACGAGCGGACAGGCTAAGACCTTTTCTGACAACACAACGAGTGGCAGCAACTGCCGTATCTGATTTCATTTTCATATTCTTTTTGATACTAGTTCTCACGGTAGATTTCATCAAACACATTACCGATAAATTCCGTGACGCATGCAGGATGGAACGTAGTTCGTTAATTCTCTGCAAAAAAAATGTGAAATATTCGTTAATAACTCAAAGTCTTTTCTCATTTTCCGCTTCCTTGGATTTTACTGATTCGTTGTCGAAAAAGTACTATCAGACAAGTCGTCATCGGCGGTGCACGTTCACAAGTCAGTCAAAAAGCCGCTGCTCATTGGTTTGCTGATTGTACACATAGATTTGTTTGAAAGACCCTAAGGCATTACGATCAGTGAGTCCATGAGAAGACATGAATCTGCATGGGCTCTCGATCGACCCACAGGCGTGGAAGGAGTGTCGGCGAGGAGCTGCGTGTGAGATATGCTCTCCCGGGCGGTCAA
>JBJOMZ010000027.1:0-24651 GCA_046052105.1 Verrucomicrobiota bacterium
GCGATGAAAGGCCGTGGCGACGAAATCATCGGGCGCGGGATCGGGTGTCATGTCTCCCGCCAGTTGTTTCAACGTGAACTGGTCAAAGGGCATGTCGCTGTTGAAAGCGCGGATCAACCAGTCACGATACGGCCAGATGGTTCGGCCCGGATCTTTTTCAAAACCTTTGGTGTCTGAATATCGTGCCAGATCCAGCCACATGACCGCCCAGCGCTCGCCGAAATGAGGCGATGCGAGCAAGCGGTTCACGACCGTCTCGTAGGCCGCGGGCGAAGTATCATCGCGAAACGCCGTCCACTCCTCCATGGTCGGCGGCAGACCTGTAAGATCAAAAGAGGCGCGGCGAAGCCACTCGGCCTTGCTCGCCTCAGCGGACGGTGCCAGCCCCTTCGCCTCAAGCGTTGCTAGCACCCAAGCATCCAGGGGCATATGCGGCCATTGATCCTTTTTCAAAGCGGGCGGAGTTTCCTCACGCGGAGGGATAAAAGACCAGAGCTCTTCCCACTGCGCGCCCTCGAGAATCCATTTGCGGATCAAGGCCACTTCTCGATCCACCAGTGGCGGACCGTGTTTGGGTTTGGGCATCACCTCATCTGGGTCCTTGGATACAATCCGCCGCATCAATTCCGATTCGTCGGGTTTGCCGGGAACAATCGCGCGCACGCCTGACTTCCCCTCGCCCAGCGCCCTCTCCCGATAGATCAATGAGATGTTTCCCGCCTCCTTGACTCCACCGTGGCAGGAGGTGCAATGCTTGGTGAAAATAGGACGAATGTCACGATTGAAGCGGACCTCCTGACCGAACAACGATAGCGTAAAAAAAAGTAGTAACCCGAGGAAACGTGTCATGCCTGCAAACAATGCTAGCACGAATACGCCAAAAAGATACTGATCTTGCAGCGAAATGGTCGCATGCCTAGGGCACGGATCACAACAATTGTGGTTCCTGCAGCAACGCCACAATGCGACGCAGCAAGACCCCGGCTCCGCCTCCATCCACCACACGGTGGTCGAAAGTCATCTCCAAATCCGCTTCGGTGGCAGGGACAAAAGCGCTCAACGTATCACTCCATACTGGCTTTTTCACCCCAGCCCCAATCCCGAGGATCAGCGTTTCGTTCGGCAAGGGAATCGGAGTTCCCCATGTCAGACCGAAGGTGCCAAAGTTGGTCACTGTAGCAATTCCACCCTTGGAGTCGGCTTCCGTCAGACGACGGCGGCGCGCGCGATCGACCAAATCGTCGTATTCCTGAACAAGATCGACGAGAGATTTCCGGTCCACCTGACGAATGACGGGAACCAGCACCCCATCATCAACCGCCACGGCGACTCCGATATCAAAAGAACGGGGATGAACGACTTTCGAACCGATCAAAAAGCCTGCCACTTCCGGTTGCTCTTTGAGAGCCAATGCGAAGGCTCGCAACAAATACAGTGTGGGGCCCGCTTTTTTCTCCTGATTGCGACGGTGGGATAGTAGACGATCCAGTCCGACAGAAGTACCAACGGTGGCCAAGGGCCGCGTCCAACTGCGGCGCATGGCATCGGCCACCGCCAAACGCATCGGCGATGCCTGGCTACTGGGCCAGGTTTGGATGTAATCGAGGAATTTTTCCAAGTCATCGACCGTCACCCGACCGCCGGCGCCACTGCCGACGATGGCAGACAGATCGGCCTCGCGCAGTCCCATCTCGTCCATACGAGCTCGCATACGGGGAGAAATGTAATGAGCACCCATCGTGCCTGTAGGCACCGAAAGACCTCGCACGCTCGGAACAATTTCGGGTGGGGGCGCTTCCTCGTATCCATCTCCATCCACAGCAAAGTGCAGGTTCTGTTCGCCCTTCATTGAGGAACCAGTGTTTGAGGATTCCTGACGCTTGCGCTCCATGACTTCGATGGTGTCGACACCGGTGCGAGCGACCTCGTCTTCCGAGACTTCGAGAATCCCCAGAATCGTACCCACCGCGTAGCTCACCCCTTCCTCCACGCGCAGTTCCTCTAGAATTCCGGAACACAAGGCTGTGACTCCCATGGTAGCCTTGTTGGTTTCCACTTCCAGCACCTCCTGATCCGTGGTCACAGGACTTCCCACCGGAACCAACATGCGCACCACCGTGGCTTCGGCTATGGACTCGCCCAACTGGGGCATGACAATCGCAACTCTGGGCATAATGTGTTAGTAGGATAAAAGTTTTCGCAGGGAATCACATATTGATTCGGGAGTCGGGCGATGCGCAGCCCACAGTTTCGGGTGGTAGGGCACTGGAGTGTCACGCGCGTTCAAACGCATGGGCGGCGCTTCCAACAAGTGAAAACCATCCGCCACCACGCGGGATACGACTTCTGCGGTGACTCCACCCCAGGGAAACGCTTCACCAAGTGCCAACAGACGGCCGGTCCGCGCCACACTGGCCAGCACCGTATCGATGTCAAGAGGCTTCACGCTGCGCAGATCCACCACCTCGATTTCCCAACCGGACTCCTGTTGCAAACGATCCGCGGCACGAACCGCTTCGTGGACCATGGCACTATAGGTCACGACCGTGGCATGACGCCCGGTACGGGTAATGCGGGCGCGACCGATGGGCAGGCCATCACCTTGGATCGATTTAGCTTTAAGCCAGCGATAGAGAAACTTATGCTCGCAGTAGATCACTGGGTCATCCAGCTTAACCGACTCAATGAGCATAGAATAAGCGTCCGCCACAGTCGCGGGAGTGACCACCACCACGCCAGGATAATGGGCATAGATCGCCTCCATGCTTTGGCTGTGAAACGGTCCGGAACCGGCGGTGCCGCCGGATGGAAGACGGACCGTCATGGGTACCGACATGCCGGTGCGATAGAAATGCGTCGCGGCGTGATTGACGATCTGATTGAACGCGATCGAGGAAAAATCCGCAAACTGCATTTCGATGATAGGCCGCATCCCCTGCAAGGCTGCGCCGATCGCGAGGCCGGCCATGGCATCCTCACTGATCGGTGCGTCGAGCACGCGATCAGGAAACTGCTCCGCTAGACCTTTCGTCGCCTTGAAAGCCCCACCGAAGGCTGCGATGTCCTGTCCATAGAGAAACACGCGCGGGTCGTCCCGCAGCAGCGTTTCCTGCGCTTCGCGAATGGCGTCGATATAAGTCACACTCATGCGTATCAAGGATAGGGCTGGGAAAACTCCGCGCTGAAGGCGCGCCAGTCCTCCTGAAAAGGATCCGGAACAGGTTCCTGCTGGGCTTGGGCAACAGCGGCCTGGACTTCCACGGCGGCAGTCTCACGCAAAGCGGAAATTTCTTCGGCGGTCATGATCTTGGATTCCACCAGTTGGCGCTCGGCAACCTCGATGCAATCGCGACCATACGCGCCAGCCTTGATCGTATCCGGCACATACGAGCCGTCATCGTGCTCGCCATGACCCGTCAAACGCAGCAACTTCGCCACGACCAACTGCGGGCCTTCCCCCGACCGGGCACGCGCAACGGCGTCACCAATGACAGCAGCACAAGCAAGAAAATCCGTACCATCGACACTGTGGCCGGCGATGCCGTATCCTTTGGCCCGATCGACCAGATCCTCGCAAGCGAACTGACGGTTGTTTGGCGTGGAGTAGGCAAACTGGTTGTTGGCGACAATCACCACGAGTGGTAGTTTCTCAACCGCTGCCATGTTGAGTCCCTCGTGAAACGCGCCGGTGGACGTGGCTCCGTCGCCCACACAGGTCGCTCCTACTGCGCCGGGCAATTTGCCCTGCAGACGCTTGGCCAGCAAACAACCAGCCACCACCGCGACGGCCGATCCGAGATGACTGATCATAGCCAACATTCCCTCCTGCGGGCGACCGCGGTGAATGTTGCCATCACGACCTCTCATAGGACCCAAGGCAGAACCCAGATACGCGCGCGCGCAATCGATGAAGGGTTCGCCGAACGCCGTGCGTCCGGCTTGATCGCGGATCAGCGGAGCGAAGATGTCGGTGCCAGGAATCAAGGCGGAGCCCAATGCAGCGCTGACTGCCTCCTGACCCTTGCCCAAGTAGACGCCGCCGACAATTTTGCCCGCTTTGTAAAGACTGGACAGTTTGTTTTCCAACAACCGAGCCTGAACCATCGCGCGATACATGGCGCGAACATAATCGTCACCACTCCGCTGAGTGACTTGGTTGTGGTTTTTTGGCACGGGCGAAAGATAGGCTTGGATGGAGTTTCGGGAAAGGAAATTTTGTCGATGGCAGATGGGAAATCCGCTCATCAAACGAGCTGGGTTTCAACGAGAATGCGATAACTGCCGCCCATTCTCATCAACTCCTCATGGCTACCGCTCTCGATAATGTGCCCGTTCTGCACCACCAGAATGCAATCAGCGTTACGAACGGTGGAAAGCCTGTGGGCGATGACCAGCGAAGTGCGGCCCTGAAGCAAACGTTCGAGAGCTTCGTTGACAAGCCTTTCGCTTTCGGCATCGAGAGCGCTGGTGGCCTCGTCCAGAAGAAGCACACGCGGATCGGCCAGCACCGCGCGCGCAATCGCGATGCGCTGCCTCTGGCCACCAGAAAGTTTCACGCCGCGCGGTCCCACAGCGGTTTCATAGCCTTCCGGCATGCCGATGATGAACTCGTGGGCATTTGCAACCCGCGCGGCGGCCTCGATTTCTGTCTGCGTCGCGCCGGGTTTGCCATAGGCGATGTTTTCGGCAATCGTGCCACCGAACAACATCACCTCCTGCGGCACTACGGCCAGTTGTTTGCGCAGTTTGGCGATGTCCAACTTTGCAATCTCCTCACCGTCGAAACGGATGCTGCCAGCCTCCGCCTCATAAAATCCCAACAGCAAAGAAAAGATCGTGCTCTTGCCTCCTCCCGAAGATCCTACCAGCGCGACGCGTTGACCGGGTTTGGCAGAGAATGTAACACCGCGCAGGACCTCGTGATCGGGACGCGAAGGATAACGAAAAACCACGCCATCCATGGAGACCTCTCCGCGAAAACCTTTCAGCATGGTGCCACCTTGACGTTCCGGTTGCTGAGTCAAGACTTCCCTCAAGCGTTCACTCGCGCCATTCATTGCGGAAATCTGCGCCATGATTTCGGGGAATGCACCAAGTGAAGCCCCCACAAAAATGCTGAAAAGGATGAACGAGGTGAATTGCAATTGAGTGATCTCATCATGAGCCAGCATACGCGCTCCCAACCACACCACTGCTGCGATCGTGCCGAACATCACAAAAATGATAAACGACAAAAACAAGCCGCGCGTGCGCGCTCCACGGACGGTGACTTCGTAAAAATTCTTGAGGCTCTTGCCGTAGCGATGGCGCTCGTAGTTTTCGTTGCCATAGGACTTCACATCGGCAATCGCCTGGCACACCTCCTCGACAATCGTGCTCGATTCCGACAAGGCATCCTGAGAGGCTTTCGAGTGCGCCTTGACGCGGCGACCGATCAATGCCACAGCCAATACCACGAAAGGGATGCAGGACAACATCATCAATGACAATTTCCATGATGAATAAAACACCACGGCCAGACCTCCGATCAGAATGACCGTCTGTCGCGCCGCTTGCGGCACCGTCGTGATGAGAGTCTCGCGAACCACGGCGAGATCAGAGGAAATGCGATTGCTCAAAGCGCCCGTTCGCTGTTCCTGGAAAAAAGCCACGGGCAACGATGTGAGATGATCGAACAGATCTTTGCGCATGTCATTCAACGCCGCCTCGCCGGAACGGATGAATCCTTGAACGCGCCAGTAACCGATAAACGCCTGCAGCGCCAGAGCGGCCACCATGACCAATACATCGCGGTCGACCTTTTGCACTACGATCAGAGGATCCACTCCACGACGCAGCGCGTCGCTGGGATCGCCGATGAGATCTTTCAGAAACCAGGGAAAAACAAGCGACAGGCCGGCTGTAAACAACAACGCCAGCAAGGATGGAAGGAACACCTTTTTGTGCCGGGAAAGATAATGCCACAACCACACGAACCCCTCGCTTTTCGCACTCGCCATGCGGTAGTCAAAACACGGATGCGCTGATGGTCAAGCACGCAGAAAAAGTTCGCTGATTTTCACCTACATCTGAGACGTATTCCGACATGGACTCAAACGATTTTTTCGGGAAGATCCGAACAAACTCTGCATCCAAATGATAGGCATTTAGCCTATCGAGTGCAATGCTGACTGCTTTGTCCATCAACACCGGACAACATGGACTGAAAAGAAAAAAGGCCGACTTGATCAGTCGGCCTTTTGGTAAAGGAATGAATAGGTCGCTCTTACGCTTCGGCTTTCGCCTCTTCCGCAACGACTGTTGTCTCCTCTTTCTTCACTGCGGTATCACAGAATTCAATGTATGCCATCGGTGCCGCATCGGTCATGCGAGCCCCCAATTTGGTAATGCGGCAGTAACCACCTGCACGGGAAGCGGCAGCGGGAGCCACTTCGGCAAAGAGTTTCTGCACGACTTCTTTCTGACGCAGGAAGGCGATCGCTTGACGACGGGCATGAAGATCACCGCTCTTGCCGAGGGTAACCATCTTTTCCGCCACAGGGCGAAGAGCCTTGGCTTTGCCCAAGGTGGTTTTGATACGTCCATGCTCGATCAGGCTGCATGCCAGATTGGCGAGCAAGGAACGACGGTGAGCGGCGGTGCGCTTGAGTTTGGATTTACTGCTACGATGTCTCATCGGAAATATTCTTTCTAGTTAGATTGTGGGGAAACGGTTGGATTAATCATCAAGGTTTTGAGCGATCAGATCGGCCAAGCCCACTTGCGACTCCTCTTCGCCACCGAGGCGTGGAGCGCGGAAGGCAACGGACGGACCGGAGTAGAGAGAAGGATCGATGGACATGCCCAGAGACAATCCGAGTTCCACCAGTTTGTCCTTGATCTCGTTAAGCGACTTTTTGCCGAAGTTGCGATACTTGAGCATCTCCGCCTCGGTCTTGGTAGCCAATTGACCCACCGTCGTGATGTTCGCGTTGTTGAGGCAGTTGGCGGCGCGGACCGACAACTCGATCTCGTTGACGCTCATGCTGAGCAACTTCTTCAGAGCGGCGTTTTCCTCGGTGGATTCCGCAGGAGCGGCATCGAAATTGACGAGATTATCGTCATAGTTGACAAAGACATCGAGGTGATGACGCAGAATGGCGGAAGCTTGGAGCAGTGCCTCTTGAGGGGTGATGCGGCCATCGGTCCAGATGTCGAGCAGCAACTTGTCGAGGTCGGTCTTTTCACCAACGCGGGCGCTTTCCACGGCATACTTCACCCGAGTGACAGGTGAGAAAATCGAATCGATGGCGATTACGCCGATCGCCTGATCTTTGCGCTTGTTTTCTTCCCCTGTGGAGAAACCGCGACCGACACGGACTTCGAATTCGCAATCGAATTTCACCTTGCGGTCGAGCGTGCAGATCAGTTGATCTTTATTGACCACTTCATACATCGTATCCTCGATGATGTCACCTGCAGTCACCAGACCATCGCGCTCGACATGAATTTTGAGCACGCGTGGCTCTTTGTCGTGATGAAGAAATTTCACTTTTTTCAGATTGAGAATGATGTCTGTCACATCCTCCACAACTCCCGGAAGGCTGGAAAACTCGTGTTGCACACCAGCAATCCGCACGGATGTGATGGAGGCACCTTCGAGCGAACCCAGCAGCACGCGGCGCAGGGAGTTGCCTAGGGTATGACCGTAGCCGCGCTCGAATGGCTCTGCCACAAATTGGGCGTAAACATCAGTGGCGGTATCCTCATTCTTGACGAGGCGGTTCGGCAGTTCAAATCGGCCCAATTGGGTGACTTTTTTGACTTCTTCAGTTTCTGTTGACATAGGTGTGTTGCGTAGCCGGGTTACCCTCTCGATGCGAGCAAGTGTCCGCCATAAAAGCGGATTAGAGAGGACCAACGGCGATGAAATGGCTCGCGGGGCGGCGAATAAAGCCGATTCACACCGGTTTGACAACCAAATTTTTACCAAATTTCTATTGTAATGTTTTGCGCTACACAGAACGCCCGACTAGCGGATTTTCTGCCGATTTTCTTATTGCATTGAGCTGTCAACGACGTTAGAGCATCCTGCGGAACAACATTCCAATCCCATGAGTAATTACACATCTAGAAAAAACCTGACCCGCTTTACCTATGAGAACTCTGCGTTCCTCGGTTGGCGTCTGTATGTCACCCGCAAGGGCAAGTCGTTCGTGAAGTATTTCTCGGATCGCCAGTATGGCAGCGCGAAGGAATCCCTCGCGGCCGCAGAAGCCGCGCTGAGCGAGCTGAAAGACGTTCTTGGCAAAGCCAAATTGGTCGATGGCACTTTCAGCGAATCAACTGTCAGCAAAGGACTGAAAATCATCGCTCCCAAAAAAGCAGCCAAAGCGGAAAAGCCCCCCAAATCCGCCAAAGCCGCAAAATCATCGAAAGGAAAAAAGTAAGCCCACAAGGTGAAGTTTTTCTTGCGTCAAAGTGATTCGCACCTTTGTTAGCGCATGATGACGCCATCCTACCGACTAGGAATCCATTGGTATCGAAGAGATCTTCGGGTTTCCGATCACAAGGTATTGCAAACCGCTTCCCAGCAATGCGAAGCGGTTTTGCCTTTTTACCTGCTTTCCACATGGAAGCAGGATCACTCATGGACAGGACCCAACCGCCAGCAGTTTCTCTGTGATTGCCTGCAATCACTGGATGCCAACTTGCAGACCTTGGGCGGCCGACTGATCATCCGTCAGGGACATGCCGTGGATGCTTTGCGCAAGTTGATCCTCGAAACCGGTGCTGAAGCCCTCTATTACCAGCTCGATCCTGATCCATTCGGCCGATCTATCGAGACAGAAGTAACGGGCCTGTGCGAGGAACTGGGAGTCAAGGTGCATGCGATGCATGATGTCAGTCTGCACAGCCCTGACGAAATTCTGACCGGTGGACAACAACCCTACCGGGTCTACACACCCTATTCCAAAAACTGGCTTGCGCGACCGAAGGAAAAGCCCGTTCCGAAAATCGTCAACTTGAATACACCGCCGCTTCCGGCATCAGATCCCATGCCCACTCTTGCGACGTGGAATCTTCCTCCTAGCACGGCACAATTGTTGCCTGCCGGAGAAAAAGCCGCTCGACAGCGCTTCCGCCAGGCTCTTCAGGAACGCATCTCCCATTACTCCGAGCGACGCGATCTGCCAGCCATCGACGGCACGACTCGCATCAGTCAGGACCTGCGCTTCGGGCTTCTCTCCGTCCGCAGCATCTACGAAGCCACCCATCAGGCGATGCTTGAGGCCGAACCTGCGTCGCGTTCCCATTATCACACTTACTTGAAAGAACTGGCATGGAGGGAATTTTACTTCGCTATCCTGCATTTTTTCCCGGAGGTGCTAGAACTCGAATTCACACCGTCTTGGCGCGGATTGCCATGGGACGAACCGGACGAAAAACTCTTTGCTTGGCAACAGGGACGAACGGGATTTCCGATCGTCGACGCCGGCATGCGCGAACTTTTGGCTACCGGTCACATGCACAACCGTGTTCGTATGATTGTCGCCATGTTTCTTACCAAAGACCTCCACTACGATTGGCGTCTCGGCGAAAGTTGGTTCATGCGGCATTTGATTGACGGTGAAATTGCATCCAATAATGGTGGTTGGCAGTGGTCGGCAGGCACTGGGGCTGATGCCGCGCCTTATTTCCGCATCCAGAATCCATGGTCGCAAACCGTTCGCTTCGATCCCCAGGGAATCTACATCAAACGCTGGGTTCCGGAATTGGCCATGGTGCAAGCAAAGCTATTCCATGCGCCGCCTGCGGACGGACGTCCCATCGCCCCTGACTATCCCCTTCCCATCGTCGACCACAACATCGAGCGTCTGAAAACGCTGGCGATTTTCCAAAACCACAAAAACGGTATGCGCTAGGAAGCAGGAAATCACTCCACGACTCGGATTTGATCCGCCTGCCACAGAGCCTCGATGCGGCCATTGCGCTCGATCAGCAATTCTCCCTGATCGCTGATCCCTTTGACCTGTGCCATGACAAGTTCGTTGCCAAGTGTCAGCGAGACACGCTTTCCGCTCAATGCACAGCGCTCTCGGAGATCACGCAGGATGTCGGCAAAATCCGCCTCAATGCGCATGGCATGGTTCATGATGCTGCGTGCCAGAGCGACCAACAATTCCTCGCGATCAAACTCCAGTCCTGTTTCTCTGCGCATTGATGTCGCGATCGCGTAGATTTCCTGCGGAAAATCGACAGAATTGACATTCAATCCCACGCCCACGATCACGGCGTCACCGAACGACTCGACAAGAACGCCCGCGATTTTTTTCCCTGCAACCCAGACGTCGTTGGGCCACTTGACTTCCGCCGCAATACCGCGCGATTCCAGTGTTTTTGCCACCGCCAATCCGGCCACCAAAGCAAGTCGCGGCCACAAGGCCCGAGCCATGGTGGGACGCAAGACTAGCGAAAAGGCCAACGACTCACCGGCTGGGCTGAACCACACGGCACCGCGTCGACCACGACCCGCGGTTTGCTGATCGGCGCACACCACAGCGCCGTGGGAGGCACCGTGATCGGCCCAAGTGCGAGCCTCGTCATTGGTGGACCCCACACTGGCATGCCAGCGAATGTCGATCCCGCACGGAGTGATCCAAGTCCTCATGTGTCGACAAAATCCAGAGCGAGGTCCATCGCCTTGACAGAGTGGGTCAGGGCCCCGACCGAAATGAAATCCACTCCCGTTTCCGCAATCGCACGCAATGAAGTCAAGTTCACGCCACCGCTGGCTTCCAGCATGGGGCGCGTCCGTGGCCCCCGCAGTGCAACCGCATGCCTCAGCTCATCGAGCGACATGTTGTCTAACAAAATGTAGTCCACTTCTTCGATAGACAGAAACGCTTCGACCTGATCCAAGCGATCAGCTTCCACCTCAACCTCCACCTCCGGATGATCCGAACGCAATCTCCTCATGGCATCACGCAGAGCATCCAGCCCACCTTCGCTGACGAGATGGTTGTCTTTCACCATCACCCGATCATAGAGCCCCATGCGATGATTGGTGCCACCGCCACTTGCCACAGCCGCTTTTTCCAACAAACGCCAACCCGGTGTGGTTTTTCTGGTATCGAGAATCCTCGCCTTTGTTCCTTCAACGCCCTTAACGTATTCGTAGGTCTGTGTCGCGATACCACTCAGATGCTGCATAAAATTGAGAGCAGTTCTCTCAGCCGTCAGGATGCCGCGGGCGGAACCGGAAATTTTCATCACAATCGCGCCGGTCGTGACGCGGGCACCATCTTCGATCATGACAGCAACTTCCAGCGATGGATCGACTCGCAAAAAAACCTCTCGTGCCAATGCGGCACCGGCAATCACGCCCTCTTGGCGAGCCACCATCAAGGCTGTCGCTTTTCGATCAGCGGGCACGAAATACTGCGCTGTCAAATCACCCGCGCCGATGTCCTCGGACAAAGCTCGTTCGATCAACCATGTATGCGGGCTATCTTGCACGCGAAGTAGCTAAGGGGACGCAAACGCGAAAATCAAGTGACATTTCCGCACAAGCAAAATCACAAGCCCATCGAAAAGGAATCCACCTTTACACTGCAATCATTTGCCGCTAGGGTCGATGCATGTCGTGGCGTCCGCAGGATCCTCCCGCGCGCTGGTTGAGAAGAATTCCCGCGCGCTACCACAAGCTGGTCCGCTTCACCGCATGGTCAGGGTCTTGCGGCCTGCTCGCTTTCTTTCTCTTTTGTCTTTACTATTTCTCGCTGGCAAGCACCTACGATATCCAACAAGTAGGCCGCTTACCCCAGCGCAACCATGTCTATGACCGCTTCCAGAACGAAATCGACGCCGTCATCGGTTCCAACATCGACCTTATCCATTTCGAGGACCTTCCCCCATTTTTAGTCCAGGCGCTACAAGCGCGGGAGGATGCAGAGTTTTTCACCCATTCGGGCGTGCATGTGCGGGGGTTGGCACGAGCGACCTTGCGCAATATCAGGGATCGCAAGTTCACACAGGGGGCATCGACACTTTCCATGCAACTCGCACGCAATACCTATGAAATCCGCGCGAAATCACTGCATCGCAAGTTTCTCGAAATCGCCCTGACTCTGCGAGTGGAAAAGCACTACAGCAAACAGCAGATCATGGCGGGCTACCTCAACCGAATCTACTTCGGGGTCGGTGCGGGTCACTTGGGCGTGCAGGATGCGGCTCAGAATTATTTTGGCAAGAAAGTCCGGGATTTGAACGATTCCGAATGCGCGATGCTGGTAGGAATCATCCGCGGACCGCACATTTTTTCTCCGTGGCGGGACCGCGATGCGGCCATGGAACAACGTGATCAGGTGCTGCAGCGCATGGTTGCGATGAAATTCATCACGGACGAGGATCAACGGCGCATTGGCGATCAGCCCATTGTCATCATCCAACCGGAAAAAGCGATGACGGAAAAATCCTACGCCGTGCAAGCAGTGGTCAAGGAAGTCAACAAATTGGTATCCGCCGAAGAAATCCAGCTGGGAGGATTGCACATCTACACCACGCTCGACATGTCATGGCAGCGACGCCTCGAAACGGAGTTGCAGGACGCTTTGACATCCCTGGAAAAAGACAAGTCCTATCGCGCGCCAACCATGGCGAACCATGAGCAAAACGGCAATCCCGACTATTTGCAAATGACGGCGGTCACGCTGGAAACCAAGACAGGAGCCATTCTCGCACAAATCGGCGGCAGAAAATATGAACATTCGGCATTCGATCGCTGCAACACGGCCAGACGGGATCTGGGCACCGCTTTCGAGCCATATGTGGCAGCCGCAGCGGCCCAGAGAGGTCGTCCGGTTTTTCCCGGCAGCCCGGTTCGCACAGGCGGACCGATAGGACCGGAGGGAGTGGAGCGTATCGCACGTCGCTGCGGACTCAGCGGGCCTTTTGCTCAGACCGAAGACCTCTATCGGGGTGCCGCGTCCGCCACGCCGATGGAGATGGCCATCGGCCTCGCAACGCTAGCTAACAAAGGGCAACGCCCCATGCCGTATCTGATTCGCGAGATACGCAATTCGGAAAAGGAAATCATTGTGAAAAATGAACCAGCCCTTTTTCCCGCGCTCGACGCCAAAGCCGCGCGCGCTGCACTGGAGGTCTTGAAACAAACCAATGGCGCAGAGATTTTTACCGGAGCCACCGGATCCGAACGCGAGGCATGGATGTTGCGCCTCGGGCCCAAGGGATCCACGGCGATCTGGGTGGGCTTCGACCAGCCGCAAGTCATCACACAAGAACAACGATTGAAACAATTCCTCTCGGAAATTGTCAACCGACTCGACAATTGAAGCGGGTCAGTCAAAAATCAGATTCATGCAAGCGTACTTATGGGACTTGATCATCGTCGGCGCCTACTTCGCCGCGATCATCGGTATAGGAATACACTTCAGCCGAGGGAGCGGCAATGTGTCGGAATTCTCGTTAGGTGGCCGCTCGATCCCGTGGTGGGCCGTGCTGGCATCCATCCTGGCTTCTGAAATCAGCGCCGGGACATTTTTTGGCACACCGGGCGAGGGTTTCAAAAATCACAACTATACCTACGCGCAATTGATGGTCGGATATTTGTTAGCACGCGTCGTGGTGAGTTCGATCTTCATCCCCGCCTACTACAAGAACAATGTCGTGAGCATCTACGAATTTCTTGAATCGCGCTTCGGCCCGCAGACCAGACGTTTCGCGAGCATGGTGTTTTTGTTCACGCGATCACTCGCCAGCGGCACTCGCTTGTGGGTGCCTACTTTGCTACTAGTCGTCATCTGGAATCATCTGAATCCCGAGCTCGTGATGTCGCCTTGGCAGCAGTTTTGGATCACGGGCGCGGGCTTGGTATTGATCAGCCTGCTCACAGCAGCCTATACCGCAATAGGCGGCATCAAGGCTGTGATTTGGACGGATGTGATTCAAATTCTCGTATTATTCGCAGCACTCGGTTTTTCCTTGTTCTTTTTGTTAGGTCACATCCCCGGCGGATGGGATGGAGTGACCGCCACGCTGAATGGCCCTAGGGATCTGACCCTATGGCAGTGGAGAGGCGATGCGCCAGCGAATGGCACTTGGGGCGAAATCAAAAGTGTTTTGGCTTCCGAGTTCACGGTCTGGTCCGCGTTTCTCGGTTCGCTATTCGTTACGATGGCTACCCACGGTACGGACCAAGACATGGTGCAACGGATGCTCACGGCGAAAAATAAAAACCAAAGTGCTGTAGCTACCATTCTCTCGGGCGTTGCAGATATTCCCGTGACATTCGCCGTGTTGAGCATCGGGATCTTACTCTATGTTTTCTACACGCACTTTCATATCGACCCGCATCTCCCGTCGGCCAACGGAGTGCCGGATAGCGCAAGAATTTTTCCCCACTTCGTTGTCACAATGATGCCTTCTGGCCTGCGCGGATTGGTCGTGGCAGGTGTGCTTGCCACCACCATGGGATCTCTCGGTACGGCATTGAACTCGCTCGCCACCAGTTACTCGAGGGACTTTCACTTTCGTTGGTTCCAGACACCCGAAGATGAAGCCAAACGCGTGCGCATCATCAAACTCAGTACTTTTGCCTTCACGCTCATCCTCATCACCATCGGACTTCTCACCGCTCTGGTCAAGGCACTCAATCCGTCACTGAGCATCATTGGCATCATTCTGGGAAGTTTTGGTTACACCTATGGCTCGCTTCTTGGTATTTTTATGGTCGGCTTGTTTACAAAAAATCGAGGCAATGACCTGGGAAATGTCATCGCCATGATTGCCGGATTCATCGCCGTCGCGCTGCTCAGCAATCTGCCCAACGAATTGCATCATATGATCACAGGCAACGCGCTCTATCAAAACCCCGATTGGTTTCCCATCATTGAATTTCCATGGCGCATCATGTTCGGAACCATCGTGACTGCGGGAATCTCGCTCTGCTTCCGTCGCAGAGATGTGCCTCATGCGGCGGTGCCGCTATGACTCCATCATACGCGATCTCTGCTCCGTTCTGCGGATGAATCGCAGCAACAACGATTTGCAACACTCTTTTTGATTGACGCACGGGTCACGATTGCTAGCATGGTGACCTAACAAACAAGGAGCAGAAGTGGACAACGGATTGTTGCATACGGAAAAAATCATCGCTGACCGGAAAACCTTCTACATCGACCTCAAGGAGAATTCCCGGGGCATGGTAGTGAAAATCACCGAAGACGTCGGGGGCAATCGCGACACCATCATGGTGCCAGCGGAAATCCTGGGAGATTTCATTCAGGCATTGCAGGATGTCAAAGCAACCGCCAATCAGCATGCGGACTGACCTGCGCCTGCGGACACTTCCGGTTCTTCCCCATTGCTCATGAACACACCCGCCTCTGTCACGGTCGCAAGGCTTACTTACGTTTTAATCTGCGAGTTACTCGCTGTGGCGGTGTCGCTGACTTTTTCCGATGCCTTACCGCTGTGGCTGTCGTTGGTGGGAGGGCTTTCCGTGGCAGGATTTTTCATTCTGATCGAGAGCACTCTCAAAGGATTCACCCTGCGCGGATTCTCCACCGCCACCTTCGGGTTGGGAGTCGGTTTGTTTTGTGCATGGTTGATCACCCGCGTGGACATTGCCGAACTGGTCGCGAACATGGTGAGGGAAAATGCGCCTGCACCAACGGATGATCATAGCATCGAACGCCGCTTCATCATCAACGAAAGGGCGGATGCCATCCGTCTGGCCATCAACGTCTCGCTATACTCCAGTCTGGGATTCCTGGGTGCGGCCATCGCTCTCCGCAGCAATCGCGACGATTTCGCCTTCATTATTCCCTTCGTGCGCTTCCGCCAAGAGGGTTCCCAAGGCAGACCCGTGGTGTTGGATGCTGATTCGGTCATGGACAGCCGTGTCATCAATATCGCCAGAGCCGGATTTCTTGGCGGACGCCTGATCGTGCCGAGTTTTGTGCTGCAAGAAATCCAGCAACTTGCCGGATCAGCCAACGCCACCCAACGATCCAGAGGCGAGCGAGGAGTTGAAGCGCTGGCAAAGATGAACAACGATTCGCGCACCCAGGTGGCCATCCATGAAGCGGGAAAACTCTCGGATGACGCCCCCTATCACACGCGAATGATCGAAGTGGCGCGCATGGTGGACGGACGGATTCTTACCAGTGATGAGACCCTGGCGAAAATCGCGCGTTTGCAGGGAGTTCTCGTTTTGAATCTGCATGAACTGACGGATGCCTTGAAACCCTCGGTCGTGATTGGCGAAAAAATCCGATTGGCACTGGTTCGTCCGGGCAAAGACGAGCACCAGGCCGTGGGCTACTTGAGTGACGGAACCATGATTGTCGTCAATCAGGCAATACAACTGATCGGCACGACCCAGATGGTAGATGTGATCAGCACCCTCCAGACCAACAATGGAATGATGGTGTTTGCCGAGGTCACCTCCGCATGAAGCTGAGGAAAAATTGCGCGTGGGCTCTCTCCTGACTTGACTCGCTCATCGAACTGCTTCAGATTGTTGCGCCATGTTGTCCGATTACCTCCCCGTTCTCTTTCAAATGCTCATCGCGGTGGGCTTTGCCGCGGTTGTATTGTCCCTGAGTGTCGTATTTGGCAAATCCGCCCGCACTAATCTAACCAAAGACAGCGCCTATGAGTGCGGCATGCTGCCCATCGGCGATGGAGCACCACGTTTTTCCGTTAAATTTTATCTGGTGGCCATGCTGTTTGTGATCTTCGACATCGAAGTGGTGTTCATGTATCCTTGGGCCGTTCAGTTCCGCGACATGGTCCAAGTATCGGCAGTGCCCTTGCTGAGCATCGCAGGTTTCGCCGGCATTCTCGCACTGGCCTACGTCTATGCCCTCAAAAAAGGAGCGTTGAACTGGAAATCCTGAAGCGAAGGTTGAGCCGTTCAGACAGAATGAACGGCTGCAATCAGATCTTTCGCAAAAGCCACCACAGCATCGACGGGTTTTTGTTCGTGTGCATGCAGCTCGACTTGTTTCACGAGCGCCGATCCTACTATGACTCCATCGGCATGCAGGGCGACTTCTCTCGCTTGCTCGGCATTGGATATGCCAAATCCCACACATACGGGAACCACCGCATGCTGTTTGAGCGCTGCCACCAGACTGCCGATTTGTGTCGAAGGCGCACCGTGAGCACCGGTAACGCCCGTGCGAGAGAGCGCATAAATGAAACCTTCCGCTTTCGCAGCCAGCATCTTAGCACGTGGCTCGGGTGTGTTTGGTGCGATCAGGCGAATTCTCAACAAATCCGGATTGCCATCAAAATCTTGACTTTGTCCGGCTTCGTCCGGCGGTAAATCTAACAACAAGATGCCGTCGGCTCCCGCTGCTACCGCATCGGCCTGGAACTTTTCAAATCCATACGCGAAGATCGGATTCAAATACGTAAAAAGAACGATCGGAGTGTCGTGAGTTTGACGAAATTCACGGATCAGTTCAATGACACGTCTGGTCGTCATCCCGGACTTAAGAGCCCGCTCGGCCGCCATTTGATTGACAACGCCATCCGCGAGCGGATCGGAAAAAGGAAGCCCCAGCTCCAATACGTCAGCGCCAGCGTCGGCCAGACCGCGGAGAATTTCCAGCGACCTAGCATAATCAGGGTCGCCTGCCGCCACATAGGCGACAAATGCTTTTTTGCCCTGCTCTCGGAGTCTATCAAATGTTCGGGTGATGCGATTCATGAAATATGTCAGCGTTTTTTGATTCTTTTGCCGGACAAGCGCGTTGCCAGCAAGTTCGGGCACATGCCTTTCAGCCGCAGCTGCTCGCAGCCGGCTTCAATGTGAATGGATTGGCGGATGGGACGATAGCCGAGTCTACGCGTGATGCAATCATTGAGTAGATCGATATGAGCATCCTCAAACTCAACCACTTTTCCGCAATCGACGCATACCAGATGATTGTGTGACGGCTTGTCGAGAAAATTGGGGTCGTAGGTTTTCTCCTCGGAGCCCAAATCAATTTCCCGCAACAGTCCGGCATCCACGAGCAGGCTGATCGTGCGATACACCGTGGCACGCGAGGCGCGGGAGTCCGTGCGATGAATCCGATCGAACAACTCCTCGGCAGTGAAATGCTCATCCTTGGAGAATATCAGCCGCACGATGGAGTCGCGCTGCGTGGTACGACGCAGCGCGCGACGTTTGACAAATTCATTGAAGCGCTCGAGAATCTCCTCTTCCATTCCTCACAGCGAGACTAAGGCAAGTCAGCAGGATGGAAAGAAAAAAGCGCTCATGAGCTAGGGATGGGAGGAGTGCGTGGCGGAGAAATCGACTGCGGAGCACCAGCCTTCCGTGCCTTGGGTGTGATATCGGCATAGATTCCGACCAATGCCATGCCGACCAGACCGACAAAACCGCCGAACGCCGCTGTCATAGCCGTGCACATGCTGACGACGAAGGGTGTGAAGAACAACAGTCCGATGACCAGCCAACTGGGTTTCACCTCGAAAGCATGAATCACAAGGCGAAGCCGCGAGCGGGCCACGGCGAGACCGAGAACCACATAACAGAACGTCGCGCAGAGTCCGTTGAGATTGAAAAAAATCGCGAACACCGATTCGTGCATCTTGCGGGTCACCATGGCGCAAAAAAACAATGAAACCAGGGAAGAAAACAAGAACGACCCGACAAACAGCAACACGATGCCGATGCGGGCTCCCACATGTCGGAATGAGGAGGCGCCAATGGCTCCCGCCGAGCATACGGCGGCACAGCCAAGAACCGACAATCCGCACATCAGCTCCTGCCATAATTCCACACCGCCGATGAAATATCGCACCACGACGTAAGGCAGAAGGGATATGAACGAAAGCGCGCAAATCGCCCAAAGAATCAAGAACTTGCCTTTCACCACAGCCCAGCGGTCGAGTCGTGTGAGCAGGAGCAGTTCATGATTTCCCTCCTCAAGTTCCTGCCCCATCAGAATCAATCCCCCCAGCGGCATTGCCACACCGCATACCAGAGATACCACATTCCAGAAAGGCCCGGACTCCACCAGCATCCAAAGGTTGAGGATGCCAGGATATTCGTTGCGCGTCACGGAACCAGAGGAAAACTCCATAGCCATGGCGGCGATCGTCAGCACGTGGATTCCCAAAAAAGGATAGACGAAACTGGCACGGCGCATGCCCTGCTGCAGCTCCTTGACTGTCATCGGATGCAATCGATCCGGCAGCTCCCGTGCGATGTTCACTTCACCAAAGAGTTAGGTGCGAATCCTGCCGCTGGCAAGATCGCAATGGTCAAGAGAATGATTTTTCAAGAGGGTCTGCCATCACTCACCGCGATGAAGCCAATCGTGGAGCGACTGGGCGAATGCCCGAGGTATGCCACGGCAGCGTGAGATCATCTCCACATCAGCTTTGCGTAGCTCCGCCACGGAACCGAAATGTTTCATCAGAATCAATTTGCGACCCGCAGTCATTCCGGGGCAATCATCGAGCAGGCTCTCGCGCATCCGCCGTCGCAGCAACAACGAATTGTAGGAATTCGCGAAACGGTGGGCTTCATCGCGGATGCGTTGCAACAACTTCAGAGCTCCGCGGTCATGGGGTATCACCAGAGGCTCACTTTCTCCCGGGCGAAAGACCTCTTCCCGCTGTTTCGCCAGCCCGATGATAGGCAGCTCGTGAAGCCTGAGCTGATGCAATTCCGCGACCGCGCTGCTAAGTTGGCCTTTGCCTCCATCCACAATCACCAAATCCGGCAGCAGCACCTTGGCCTTTCCCTCACGAGCCAGACGGCGCTGGCTGTCCACCACGCTTTCCTGACTATGATCGGCCGCATCAGGATTCGCCGCGGAGTTTTCTAACAATATGCGCGAGTAACGCCGTCGGACCACCTCCGCCATGCTGGCAAAGTCATCCTGCCCCTTCACCGACCTGATCCGATAGCGACGATAGGCCTGATGGTTCGGCGCGCCATCGACAAAACGCACCATGGATGCCACGATATGGGTGGATGATACGTTGGAAATATCGAAGCATTCCATCACGCGCGGCGGTCCCGGCAAATCCAGCCACTCTCCCAACTCAGCAAGATCGTCTACAGGTTTAACAGTGGTGGGTAATCCGCGACCACGCGCAAACTGTCGGGTCGGATTGAGCGTGAGTTCCAAGTTCTGGATCATGTCGCGCAGCAACGCCGCTCGCTCAAACTGCATGGATTCCGCAGCAGATGTCATTTCCTCACGCAGCTCGTCGAACATCTCACGCTTTCCCTTACCTTCGAGCAGTCGGCAGACATCATCGATACGAGAACGGTATTCCTCCCGCGAAATGCGCCCCACACAAGGAGCAGCGCAATTGCGAATCACGTCGGCATGACAATGCTTGTAGTCCTGTTCCCCCGGCTCGAAGGCCCGGCATGTCCGCAAGCCGAACTTGCGGTTGAGCCACTCAACAGAAGACCTCAAGGCAGCGGAATGCGCGAAGGGCCCGAAATAGCGGGCCTGATCTTCCTTTTTCAATCGCGTCATGACGAGTCGGGGCCATGGATCGAGCAGGTTAACTTTCACCAAATAAAAACGCTTATCATCGCGAAAGCTCACATTGTAGCGAGGTCGATAGTCCTTGATGAGTTTCCCTTCCAGAATCAGCGATTCCTGTTCGTTACGCACAACAAAAAACTCGAAATCCCAGATGGCTTCGATCAGCGCGCGGGTTTTTGCATCGGATTTTGTTTTGCGGGATGCCATGAAATAACTCGACATCCGTTTGCGAAGATCCTTGGCTTTTCCCACATAGATGATCGAGCCGATTCGATCTTTCATCAGATACACACCCGGTTGGTGGGGAACTTCTCGCAACTTGATTCTGAAATCCGCTTTTTCCATGCCTAACGCCTGTGCCCCGACTCTACGCCAATCAGGCGAAATCACAAATGGAATCCCGCGATCTATCGTTGCTCTCGTGAGAAATCATGATACAATCACGTCGAACATGAACCTTAGTCTCCGAATCATTCCCGCATGTGCGCTTGCTCTGGCCCATACCGCCAACGGCGCGGAAAAGGCGGCCGATCAGGCAAAAGGCATCCAGGAGCTGAATTTTATGGAACTTTTCGTGCAGGGAGGTCCCGTGATGTATCCTCTTGCCGGGCTTTCCGTTATCGCCGCCACCCTTTGCCTGCTGTATCTGTTCACCATTCGTCAAAATTCCGTGGTATCCGACCGCTTCATGGACACGGCCGAAACGATGATCCGGTCCCGCGATCTGCAGGGCCTCACGAGTTTTAGCCGCCGCCAATCCGAGTGCATGGCACGCATCACACAACGTGTGCTCGATTTCATCATCGCCAATCCGAGTGTCACCCTCGCCGAAGTGCGTGAAATCACCGAGTCCGAAGGCTCACGTCAAGCCGGCATCCTCAGCAGCCGGGTCAGTTACCTTTCCGACATCGGCAATGTGGCGCCGATGCTGGGACTGCTCGGCACCGTGATCGGCATGATTCAGGCGTTTCTCGACTTGTCCCAGGGCAATGAAGGGGTAAAGCAAATGCAACTCTCTTCCGGCATTTCCACGGCTCTGATCACCACCGCTGCCGGTCTTATCATTGCCATCCCGACGATGCTTGCCTATGCGTTTTTCCGGACCCGCACCCAGCGTTACATCGGCGAGCTGGAAGCAGCATCCAGCCATCTGGTGGCCCTATTGCAGACTCTGACCGTGAGAGCCCCCCAGTCTGGCGCAAATGCCTCGCGCAGCAGGGAGTATCAAATCACCCACGGCAACGACAGCTGAGACATCATACGACACACCATGAAGTTTCAGAAAAAAACGTTGGAACCTGCGGCCTTTCAGATGGCGCCGATGATCGACATCGTGTTTTTGCTCCTTACATTTTTCATCATCACCTGGCAATGGTCGCGCTCCGAGACCGAACTGGATGTTTCGGTGCCCACCACCGCGGAAGGCGCTGATCCGGTGCGCGTGCAAGGCGAAAAAATCATCAATGTGCTCGCGGACGGAACCGTAATTGTCGACAAAACGCCGCTTACCCAAGAGCAGCTGTTTGTGATCATGAAGAAACTGGCCGAGCTCTACAAAAACCAGCCCATTCGTTTGCGCGCCGACGCTAAGACAGAATACCAGCACGTGATCAATGTGATCTCCACATGCACGAAAGCTGGCATCTGGAACATTTCCTTTGCCACGCAGCGTGCAAAAACATCGGAATAAGATCACTCGCCTCATCCCACGCCTTCATGAAAATCACCACACTCGCCCTCTTGCTCACTCTAGGCATGACCGCTCGCGGTCAGCAGCCGGGTGGAGAGAATGCTCTACAGGTGGATTTGGCGGACGGGCTTTTCCAGCGTGCAAAAAATCTCTACGCGGCAGGCGCGAGCAGCACGAACATCGACCAACGCATCGCACAGTTCACCAGAGCCGGCGAGCTTTTCGTCGAATTCTTGCAACGCTATCCGAGGCATGCGGATGCTCGATCCGCGGAATACTACTACGCGCTCTGTTTCTACAACTCTGGTCGTATCGATGAAGCTAAAAAAGTATTCACATCGATCATCCAGAACCAACGCACCGGGCCGTATGTGGCCGCCGCGAGCTCTGCGATGGCGGGCGATTCATTTGAGAACAAAGATTATGCCACCGCAGCGGCACTCTATGCCAAACTATCGGCGAATGCCGTCAGACCTGCGGATCGACAACGTGGGTATTATTTCGAAGCCTTGTGTCACCATTATCGCAATCGTGAACGGGAAGCCCTTGCCTGCTACCAGAAGGTTCTTGCCGATCCCGAAGCCGCCACCAGCCCTTATCTCCACTCCTGCCGCAGCGCCGTGGGAGCTCTGCTTTTGAAACAGGGCAACGCGCAGGAAGCGCTGCCGCATTTCGAAGACATCGTCCGGTCCACAGCTCCCGACAAAACGAAAGCCGAGGCCATGTTGTATGCGGGCATTACCTGCTTGCAACTCAAGGATCAGGCAAAGGCCGAGGTGTATTTTAAAAACGTGCTGATCAACCAGGACGAAAACTGGCGGCCGTATCATGCGGACGCCCTCACATCGATGATGCAAATCCGCTTCGATGCGAAAAAATACACGGAAGTCATCCAGATCTATCGGTCGAACCCGCTGAATACGAATGATGACCGTCAGGCGAAACGGTCCAACGTTGTTGCTCGTTCCCACATGCTGCTCGAGCAATACTTGGAGGCGATTCCATTGTTTCTTGAAGTGCAGAAGCTCGCTCCGGATACGAGCCTGGCCTTCGATGCTTCTTACAACCGTTTGCTATGCTTTTACAAAATCGACGGCAAGCACATCGTCGAACAAGTTGATGCGTTTTTGGAGATCTACGAAAAAGCCAACAAGAGCCATCCGCGTCTTCATGCTGCCTTGATGATGAAAGCGGGAGCCTTGCAGAACCAAGGAAAAATCAAAGAAGCTGCCGATGCCTACAACCTGATTGATGTATCTCTGATCGCGGAAAACAATCGTGCAAATCTGCTCTATCAGCGCGGTTGGTGTCTCGCTCATGCGGATGACCATCAAGGCGCGATTCGTTCCTTAACCCGATTTTTGGAGGATTATCCCGCCGACAAGCGCGGCGCGGAAGCGACGGCACTACGCGGCGACGCCTACCTTGAGTCAGGTGACCGCGATGCGGCCTTACGCGATTTCGCGAAGCTGATCGAAACGAAACCCGGCGCCAAACTGACCTCCTATGCCTGGCAAAAAACTGCCATGGTGAAAAAACTCAACAACGACATGGAGGGCATGGTGAGCGCCTATGAAACGCTTCTCAGAGAGTTTTCCGACCTGCCACCTGCCACCATAGCGAACGCGGAATTTTATATCGGATACGGTCTGGGCAAATTGAACCGACATAAGGATGCCGTGCCCCATCTCAAAAAATCCCGCGACATGGATGCCAAAACATACGGCCGACGTGCGGGATTGCTATTGATCTCGAGCTATTTCCAACTCGAACAAATCGATCCTCTGTGTGAGGAAATCGATCACTCGATCGACAATGGTTACTCCGACAAAGTATCCCCCGCCCTTGTTTCTTGGGCTGGTGTGCAGTCGTTGGGCTTGGCCAAAGGAGAGCAGGCTGCACGATTTTTTATGCTCATCGCCAATCCCGAGGAACCGCGCAGAACTCCCCGCGATGTCTGGCGAAATTTGGGCAAGGCATTGATCCTCTGCAAGGATCACCAGCGCGCGTTGCAATCGATCGGGAACGTGCTCGCCGTGGACGACAACCCTCAGTCCAAAGCCGATGCTTTTCTGGACCAAGCCCGCTGTCATCTGGCTCTCAAGAACCTACCCGATGCCCAAAAATCGATCGAATCATGCTTCGAGCTCAAGCCGCAGGGCGCCCTCGAGGCCGAAGCGAGCATTGTCTTCGGTGATCTGTGGATGGCTCTAAAAAAACCGGACGAGGCGCAAAAAAAATATGCTGGTGTTGCTCTATTGATTGAAGACAAACGCCTCAAGCCCATGGCGATCTCACGGCTCATCAGGGCACTGGAAGCGAATCAAGATCTTGACAAAGCCGCGCAATATCGCAAAGAACTTACCGAACAATTCCCTAACTGGAAAGAAGACAATCCATAATCAACGGAACCATGCCCCCACATGA
>JBJOMZ010000028.1:0-24646 GCA_046052105.1 Verrucomicrobiota bacterium
ATTCGCCACCTACCGAGTAGCGGACCTATTCATTCTCGTAGCAGTGTTCCTCGCACACCAGTGGTTCGGCGCGGCGAACTGGAATCGATTCCGCGAAATCGCTCTGGATGGCGCTTGTTCGTCGATCAGTCCTTGGATGCTCAGCATGTTTCCGATCCTGCTGGTCTTTGCCGCGAGTGGCAAGTCAGCCCAGGGGCCGTTCTGCGGTTGGCTCGCACGGGCAATGGAAGGCCCCACGCCTTCCAGCGCGATTTTCTACGGCGCCATCTCGGTTCACGCGGGACCGTATCTCCTGCTGCGTGCCGAACCCATCATACGCCAATCCACCGCCGCCACGGTATTGCTTTTTTTCATTGGTAGCACCACGGCGCTGCTCAGCACGATGATCCAACGCAGCAGCACGGACGCCAAGACATCGCTGGCCTACGCTTCACAAACACAATTGGGCATCATTTTCGTGGAAATCTCGTTAGGGTGGAATACGCTGGCCCTCATCCACGTGATCGGACATGCGACTGTGCGAGCCATGCAGTTCCTGCGTTCACCTTCGATGCTCAGCGATTATCACCGATTGCATTCGGGTGCGGGAGGGAAATTGGATGCCACGGGCACCCATTACGATATGATCGTTCCCGAAAAATGGCAGCGGAGTCTGTATGGTTTTACGCTCTTCCGCGGCTTCCATGATGCGCTGTGGGACCGCATCCTGTTTCGTCCGCTTTTTTCCTTGGTGAGGCTGCTTGCAAAGATCGAATCCTCCCGATCCAAGCTGCCAACGGAACCACATGCTCTGCAAGGATCCTTTTCATCGGCCAACAAAAAAACGCAGGCTGATCACAACACCATCTAACCATCGAGATTCCCATGTTTTTTGAACTTTCCATTCCCTATTTGAGCAGCGGCTTGCTCGCCATGTTGATCGGGGCCGTTTTGTGCTTTCCGCGCTTCCGCTTCCGCAATACCCGCCGCTTGACGATCGCCGTAATGACATTTTCGCTTTTGATGTTTCTCGCGGTGTTGATAGGGATTCATGGTCAGGCAGAGAAAATCCATTTGGATCCTGTCTTGCCCTGGTTGGAGACGGATGCCGTGGACGGTCTGCCGCTGGTGGTCTTCAACTTGGTGGCTCTGATGGCTGTCTGCCTGGCACCACGTCGCGACGTGCAAGAAAAAGCGTTGTCCGGCATATTGATCCTGTGCACGGGCACTTCGCTGATCTACACGGCGGCGAATCTGGTGGTCATGAATGTCGGTTGGTGGCTCACCTGCGTGCCTTTTGTCACGGGCATGTTCGGCCATAGCCCCGATCGCAAGCACACCAATATTGCTCTGTTGTCGAGTGCTATCATGCTGACACTATCGACCTTCTTTCTCCATGCGACAGCGATCGCTAGCCTGTCCTCCATCTCGCATCTGAGCCTGGTTTTTTTCATCATGACCATCGCCATGCGCAAGGGTCTCTTTCCGCTGCACTCATGGACACTTCGATCCTTTGAGACGGGGCCGCTGTTGCCGAAATCCCTGTTGTTCAATTCCCACCTGGGTGCTCTTCTGGTGGCGCGCGCTGAGTCCGCAGTCTTGCCGGCATTCGCACAACAAGCGCTCTACGCGCTGAGCCTGCTGGCATTGGTGACGGCATTGATCACCAGTCTGCGCGGACTGATCGAAAAAAAACCCCGCCGATTGATGGCGCTCGTTTGCATCAGCCAGGCAAGTTTCATTTTGTCAGGATTGTTGTCGACAAATTCCGCGGGCGTGATGGGTGGGATGCTGCACTGGATGGTGGTAGTCTTGGCGTCGACAGGATTGATCGCAGTGGTGAGGATTCTGGAAGTTCGCGTGATGGATGTGGCTGATCCCACGCAACCCTTGGGACTTGCGGTACGCGCTCCACGGTTGGCGACCTTTTTTCTGATCTCAGGTCTGGCATTGGTGGGGCTTCCCGGAACGATGGGTTATTGCGCGGAGGACCTTTTGTTTCATGGAGTGCAGGATCATCATCCTGTGATGGGTGTGTTTCTTTTGCTGGCAACGGCCATCAATGCCATCAATCTCATGCGCCTCTACGGGTTGCTCTTCCTCGGGGTCCTGCCGAAACATGTCATCGAAATTCCCGATGCTCTGCCACGCGAGCGTTGGCCGCTGACACTGATGGTGGTGATTCTCATCGTCGGCGGCCTCTATCCTGCATGGCCGATCGTGCTCAGAGCTACTGCCATGAAAACGTTCCATCTGGTAACGCCCGATTCGTCGCATCACGAGTGAGTTTCCGATCCTCCCTTCACGATTCAGCCCCTGCCTTGACAAAGGCATTTTCCGGTTGTAGTGGGGGCAACTCCGGTGTTTATGAAATCATGGTTCCTGACTCTTTTTCTTGGTGCGCCACTGCCGCTCGTGGCTCAGGGCATGGCGCCAGATCTCGCTAATTTGCTGGATGCGCTGAAGCAGGATCAGGATGGGCAACTGAGCCGCATGGCGCAGATGATGTTGGGGCCAAACGGTGGCAATAAGTTGTTTTACTTTCCGACAAAGGACACGCCTGCCACCCCGGAAAATAAGGGCCTTGCATTCAGTGATGTATCATTCACTACGAGTGATGATGTCAAACTTCACGGTTGGTTTCTGCCAGTCGCCAAAGGACAAGCTGTCAAGGGCACCGTGGTGTTTTCCCATGGCAATGCCGGTTCGATCGGACATCACCTTGGATTTGTTGATTGGTTGCCCCGCAATGGCTACCAACTTCTGATGTATGACTATCGTGGCTTCGGAAAATCCGCGGGCGCTCCATCGCGCGAGGGACTGATCCGCGATGCGGAGTCCGCCTTCGCTTATGCGGTTTCTCGTGCCGATGTGGCGAATGGCAAGATCTATTCCCTGGGGCACAGCATGGGAGGTGCGAAATCGATCGCTGCCCTGACTCGCGCCAAAGTCCCGGGACTTCGTGCCGCGATTACCGATGGCACTTTCGCGTCCTATGAGGAAATGGCCGAGATCATGGCGGGAAATTTTGGCAAAAATTTGGTATCGGATGAATTCGCTCCGCGCTCCATGGTGACAAAACTTTCGGTGCCACTATTGGTCGTGCATGGCAGCGAGGATGAAGTGGTGCCGCTATCGCAGGGCAAGTCCCTTTTTGCTGCGGCCCGTGAGAGCAAAACGTTTTTCGAAGTCAAGGGAGGAAGGCATGGCGACTCGCTCGCACGCAACAACGGCGAGTATCGCAAGAAGATGCTGGCATGGATGGAGCGGTTCTGAAAAAATTGCTGAAATGATCGTCATTCGTATTTCTTGTTTGATGTTGATTTCACGATCAATCAGGCATGATATCCAGCTGTCGGGAAATGATTCTAACGCCTAGGAATTTTGACAATCATCGGATCATAAATGGATGAAAACAACTCTGAGAAAAGCAAACGACAGGGGGCACGCCAACCATGGCTGGCTGGATACTTGGCACAGCTTCAGCTTTGCCGATTACTACGATCCGCGTCACGTGGGATTCCGCTCGCTTCGAGTGATCAATCAGGATCGTATCGCGGCGGGTCGGGGATTCGGCACCCACCCGCACCGCAATATGGAAATTTTCAGCTATCTGCTGGAGGGCCAGCTTGAACACAAGGACAGCATGGGCAACGGTCGCGTTCTTTCGCCGGGGCAAATCCAGCTGATGAGCGCGGGTAGTGGCGTGACGCACAGCGAGTTCAATCCCAACGCCGATCAGGAGGCGCATTTGTTACAAATCTGGATTTAGCCGCGTCAGGCGAATCTCACACCCTCCTACACCGAGTGGCATCCCGATCCTGCGCGGGAAAACGAGTCCAAGGTGCTGGTGATCTCACCCGATGGACGCGATGGCTCGGCGACAATCCATCAGGATGCCGATGTCTATCGCCTGCGCTTGGCCGCAGGGCATTCGGTTGATCATTTCCTGGGTATCGGTCGTGGTCTTTGGCTACAGGTCATTGGAGGCAGCATCGAAGTAGACGGAAAGATTCTGCAAGCGGGTGATGCTATCAGCACGGAAACGGCGGGATCCTGGACTTTCCGTGCCAATGCCGATAGCGAGGCACTGTTGTTTGATCTGGCATAAGCCTCGTCATTTCCATCGTCTTATCATCATGTAAAGTACGCATCACCATTACCAACGTCTTTGCAGGCATTCTCGACCAAGGTTGCCAGGAACGCCTGCATCAGAGTTGCATCGTGTAGTTGACCTCCCTACTGCCCGAGTCGTTGACGCGGGGAAAAACAGGAAATCGACCTGAAGATCCGCGGTTCCGAGCCGATCTGGAGCTATGGCCCTGCATCGTGAGCTAGGAATGGATTACCGAGCGCTTGGGAATGGGGCATGATCGATCCATAACCTAGTTGAGGAAACAGGGAAAAGCCGATGAAACCATCCAAAAGCAATGCAAAGAACTGGAAAAAACGTTGCTGTGCAATGACTCCGGAAATACGGCAACTCCATCATCTGCTCCGCTGTGCTTGGAGCCTCACCTACTCCGCGTGATATGGACATGAATGAAAAATCGCTTACCGCATCGCTGGGGTTGAATGACACTGCTGCAAATGTGGCGCAACGGATCCATTCCGAGGCCAAATCCCTGGTATCCTGGGCCAAGTGTGAAGGATACCAAATCGACAACGCAAGTGGGCAGACTTGAGCAGTTGGATAGGGCAACAGAACCCCGCCCTCTGGCGTCACATGTTCTTGCCGGATCAACAAAAAAACCGCACCGGGTGAGGGTGCGGTTTTTTCGTGAGCAGGAAACGGATCAGCGTTTCGAGAACTGGAAGCGCTTGCGGGCGCCGGGGCGGCCGGCTTTTTTGCGCTCCTTCATGCGGCCATCGCGCGTGAGCAAACCGTGGGGCTTGATCAGTTTGCGGATCTCTGGGTTGAGCTGAGTGAGTGCACGGGAGATGCCGAGGCTGATCGCGCCGACCTGACCATGAATGCCACCGCCTTTGGCCACTACTTTCACATCGAACTTGTTGATCAAGTGGCCGTGTTGGAAAGGAAGCAGGACGGAGTTTTGCAGAGGAATCGTGGGAAGATATTCTTCAAACGTGCGACCGTTGATGATGATTTGGCCGGAACCCTCGGACAACCAGACGTGTGCGATGGCGTTCTTGCGGCGACCGGTGGCGGATGCTGTGGTGATTTCGCTCATGGAATTGGAGAAATGATGTTAGATCGGGAAATTAGGCGATGACACGCTCGACGGGTTGTTGTGCGGCGTGCGGATGATCAGCACCAGCATACACTTTCAGTTTGGTGTATTGTTGGCGACCCAGGCTGCCCTTGGGAAGCATGCCCCAGACGGCGCGCTCCAGAAGGAGAACGGGACGACGCTTGCGCACCATGCGTGGAGTTTCCACTTTTTTGCCACCGACGAATCCGGTGAAGCGGGTGTAAATTTTATCATTTTCCTTGGTGCCGCTGAGTTTGACCTGATCGGCATTGATGATTACCACGAAGTCACCGGTGTCGATGTGTGTGGTGAAAATCGGCTTGTGCTTGCCACGGAGCAACACGGCGGCTTCAACAGCCACGGCACCGAGGATCTTATCCTTGGCGTCGATGATGTGCCATGTGCGTTGCACATCCTGTGGCTTAGCGGAAAATGTTTTCATACAGACTGAGAGATAGCAATTGGTGTGAAGTGATCTCGCGGCCACCGTTCGGGTCGCTGCGGGGCGCGAAAACTAGAGGGCAGGGCAGGAGATGTCAATGCAAAATCTCAAAATATCCTCAATTTTTTTATTTTAGGATTGCCAAATGCTAAAATTTCGTAACAGTGCTCTAGCGCGCAAGAGTTGTAACGATGATTGCGATGCTTTGATCCCAACACATCCCGTATGGCAAATTTCAACAGACCGGCTGGCAGGCCCCAAGGCAGATCCTCAGCAAGACCCTCAGGACCTAGACCCGATGCCGGCCCAAAAATCCGCAAAGGCATCAAAGGCGGTGAAGACAAAGCCATCGAAGTGGAGGGAACCGTATCCGCCGTGCTCGCGGGAACGATGTTCAAGGTGAAAATGACCAACGGCCACGAGGTTTTGGCCCATATTTCCGGTAAAATGCGCAAGCGTTTCATTCGTCTGGTGGTTGGTGACGTGGTGCGCATGGAAATGTCACCCTACGACACGACGAAGGCACGGATCGTATTCCGCGTGGGTTGAACGGGAAAAGCTGATGGAAAAAAGAGAAAAGGCGGCCGATGGCCGCCTTTTTCCGTGGAGCAGATGTTACTCGTTACTCTTTGACTCGCTCCACGCGGGCATGGAGTTGGAGAAGTTTTTCGTCGATGTGCTCATAGCCGCGGTCGATGTGATAGAGGCGTGATATGGTGGTGCTGCCTTTGGCAGTGAGCCCTGCGAGTACCAAGGCAGCCGAGGCCCGCAAATCACTCGCCATCACTGGCGCGGCGGAGAGCTGCTTCACACCTTTGATGATGGCGGTTCCGGCATCGACGTTGATATCAGCTCCCATCCGCTTCATTTCCGCACAGTGCATGAAACGCTGCGGGAAAATCGTATCCTTGACCACGGAAATGCCCGGAGTGGTCGCGAATACCGCCGTCATCTGCGCCTGCATGTCGGTGGGATATCCAGGATACGGCGCGGTGATGATTTCCGCTCCCACCGGGGTTTCTCCGCGATGAATCGTGACACTCTCGCCCGACTCACTGAACGACAGCTGATGGCCGCAGTCTTCGAAGATTTTCGTGATCGACGTCATGTGCGAACGATTGATGCGATGCAGGGTCACGCCCTCGCCAGCAATGACCGCTGCGGCCATGAAGGTGCCGGCTTCGATGCGATCGGGAATTACGGTGTGCTCCACGCCACTCAGTGAGGTCACGCCTTGGATGGTAATGCGTCTGGTGCCCGCACCTTCGATTTTTGCGCCCAGACCGTTGAGGAAATTTGCCAGATCCTCGACTTCCGGCTCAGCGGCAGCGGATTCGATCACCGTTGTTCCTTCGGCAAAAACAGCAGCCATCATCACGTTGTCTGTGCCAAGAACGGTGGGACCGTGAGTGCCTCGCAGGTTGATTTCCGCGCCTTTTAGGCCACCTTTCGGGGCGGTGATGATGATGTTGCCGGATTCGAACTCGGTCGTTGCGCCCAAGGCCTCCAACCCGCGCAGGTGCAAATCCACCGGCCGGTCACCGATGATGCAGCCTCCGGGCAGCGATACCACCGCGCGGCCGGTGCGGGCGAGCAGCGGCCCCATGACGCAGATCGACGCACGCATGCGGCGGACCAGATCGTAAGGAGCGGTATCGACGATGGTTTTGTTGTGAATGCGCACCGTGCCCGAGCTGCGTTCGATTTCTCCTCCGAGAGCTGATATGATCTGCACCATGTAGTTCGTGTCCGATACATCGGGCACGCGGCGGATGATCACTTCCTCATCGGTGAGCAGGGAAGCTGCTAGAATGGGCAAGGAGGCATTTTTGGATCCGGAAATGTTGATGCTGCCGTGCAAAGGGGAGCCACCGTGTACGAGAAGTTTGTCCATAGAAGTCGGAAAATCATGAGGTCGCCCCCGCAGCGTTAGCGTTCGGGGAATGCAGGAGTTTGGCAAGGGGAAAACGAGCGATGCCAGAGATGTCTTTCATGACGGTCACCTCCGCCAGTCCCGCCGCACGCAGTAAGTCACTGGTGATCTCCGCCTGATCATGACCGATCTCCATTGCCACGACGCCCCCGGGTCTCAGAAACGCGGTGACCTGCGCACAAAACAAACGGATCAGATCGAGGCCATCATGTCCCGAAAATAGCGCCAGCGCGGGGTCGTGCAGGACTTCCGGCGTCAGTGTGGCTCGGTCCGTTTCCGGGATGTAGGGGAGGTTGGCGACGATGAGATCATAGCCGCCATCGATCGCGGAAAATAGCGGGCTTTCACGAAAAGTTACCTTGGTGAGCCCAAGCAACTCGGCGTTTTCCCGCGCGAGGGCGAGAGCGTCTGGCGAGACATCGGCCATGGTGACAGCGGCATCCGGCCAGGCCGCGGCGAGGCTAAGTCCGATCACCCCCGAGCCGCACCCCATATCCAGTACGGAAGAAGGAGCGGGGCGTAGGTGCGCGATGAGCCATTCGACCAATTCCTCGGTCTCGGGACGCGGGATGAGCGCGCGCGCGTCTGTCTTGAACTCATGACGATGAAAGGCCACCGTGCCTAACAGATGCTGCAGCGGAATGCGCTCGCCGCGTTTTTTGAGATCGATGCGCAGTGGCGCGAGCGCCTTCTCGTCCAGCGGCTCATCAAAGCGCAGATAGAGTTCCATGCGCGTGCACTTCAGGTGGTGGGCCACCAGCATCTGCATGTTGCGCCGCGCATCTTCCACACCCCGTTTTTCCAAGTAGGCGGTTCCGGCATTGATGCATTCCAACACGCTTGTCATCTCTGCCACTGACGTTGCAGGGATTTCCAACGACTGAAAAGAAAAATTGATGTATCCAACGGCGAAGTATCGCCCCACAAAACCCATACGTCGCGTTATCGAAGATAGGCTCCGTCCGGAAACTCGCCCTCTCCTCGCATCCTCCGCCGAGACGGAATATGTTATGATGCTTTCTTCTTGGTTTTTGGGTCGGTCGGATCAGCGGCGGTCGATTTTTGATCGAACAAAAAATCTCATCACGCAGTGCCAGCGTGATGAGATCTTGATGGAAGCGTGCTTTCCGCTTATCGATGAATTGTTAGGATCATCCGTCAGAGCTGTCTGATCCACCTTACTGACAAGCCTCGCAAGTCCCGCCGTTCAGCATGGCATCTAGGCTGCAGGCGTTCTTTTCGGCTTCGGTGTAGGTGCGCTTGGGCTCGCCGGCCATGGTGCCGCGGATTTCCTTGGCGACCGTGGTCGTGGTTTTTTCGATGTTGCTGGCTTGCAGGGCACGCAGGTAATACGTGGTCTTGAGGCCTTTGCTCCAAGCACGACGATACATGTGGCTGAGGGCCTTGAAGTCGGGCGAGGCGATGAAGAGGTTCACGCTCTGCGCCTGGTCGATCCACTTTTGACGACGCGCAGCGGCATCGACGATGCATTCGTAGCCGACGCCGAAGGCGGTTTGGTAGCGGGCCTTGATATGCTCGGGGATGGTGGGGATGGCGTCGAGTTCGCCGTCAAAGTATTTCAACTGATCGAGCATTTCCTGATTCCACAGCCCAGCTTTTTTCAAGTCCTTCACGAGGAAGGAATTGAGGATGATGAAGTCACCGGCGAGATTGGATTTGACGAACAGGTTCTTGTAGTTCGGCTCGATGCAGGGCGTGGTCCCCATGATGTTCGAGATTGTAGCGGTGGGGGCGATGGCGAGCACGTTCGAATTGCGCATGCCTTGCTTGGCGATTTTTTCGCGCACGAAGGACCAGTCCATCTTGCCGCCGCGCGGGGTATCGATCTTCACGCCGCGCTCCTGCTCCAGCAAATCGATGGTGTCCTGGGGCAGCAGACCGCGATCCCACTTCGAGCCTTTGTAGCTGGAGTAGGTGCCGCGATCGGCAGCAAGGTCGGACGAAGCACTATAGGCATAGTAGGCGATGGCTTCCATGAACTCGTCATTGAACTCCACGGCGGCTTGTGAGCTGAAAGCGAGGCCTTTTTTATAAAGCGCGTTTTGCAGACCCATCACGCCCATGCCGATGGGGCGGTGACGCATGTTGGCGGTCTTGGCAGCCTCGGTGGGGTAGAAGTTGATGTCGATCACGCTATCAAGCGCACGGATGGCCACGGTGATGGTCTCCTTGAGCATGTCGTGATCGATGGTGCCATCCTCGGTGATGTGGGTATCGAGGATGACGGAGCCGAGGTTGCAAACGGCGGTCTCTTCCTTGCTGGTGTTGAGAGTGATCTCGGTGCAGAGGTTGGACGAGTGGATGACACCGCAATGGTCCTGCGGCGAGCGCACGTTGCAAGGGTCCTTGAAGGTGATCCAAGGGTGCCCGGTTTCAAAAATCATCTTGAGCATCGATTTCCACAGATCGATGGCAGGAAGCTGGCGCGACCAAAGTTTCCCATCGGCTGCCAATGCTTCGTATTCCTCGTAGCGTTGTTCGAAGGCCTTGCCGTAGAGGTCGTGCAAATCTGGCACTTCATTGGAGCGGAACAGCGTCCAGTGCTGACGGGCCTCCATGCGTTTCATGAACAGGTCGGGAATCCAGTTCGCGGTATTCATGTCGTGCGTGCGACGGCGTTCATCGCCGGTGTTGACGCGCAGTTCGAGGAAGTCCTCGATATCGTTGTGCCAGGTTTCAAGATAGGCGCAGCCGGAGCCACGGCGTTTGCCACCTTGGTTCACCGCGACGAGCTGATCGTTATGAAGTTTGAGGAAAGGAATGATGCCCTGTGACTCACCATTGGTGCCCTGAATGTAGCCACCGGTGCCGCGCACAGCCGTCCACGAACCACCGAGACCACCCGCCCATTTCGAGAGGTAGGCGTTTTCCGCAATGCCGCGCTGCATGATGGATTCGATCGAGTCATCGACCTTGTAGAGGTAGCAGGACGAGAGCTGGCTGTGCAGTGTGCCGGAATTGAACAACGTGGGGGTGGAGGAGCAGAAACGGCGGCCTTTGTAGAGGTTGTAGAGGCGCACGACCCATTGCTCGCGATTCTCGACTTCGTTTTTGAACAGACCCATCGCGACACGCATCCAGAAGAACTGCGGCGTTTCTAGGCGGCGAGGTTTGGCACCGGTCTTGTCGATGATGAGATAGCGGTCATACATCGTCTGCACGCCGAGATAGTCGAAATCGAGGTCGGCACTAGGGTCGAGGGCATCAGCGAGGGTATCGATGTTAAAGGCTTCGATCAAATCAGGATGGATGCGTTTGATGGCCACTCCATGATTGAGGTGGCGGCGGAAGGCATTGCGGTGAGCGGTCTTGATGCCAGCGATGCCATCGCGCATGATGTTCCAGTTGAGCACTTCCTCGTAGATGTAAGTGAGCAGGATGCGTCCAGCGAATTTCGCGAAGTCGGCATCTTTTTCGATCATGGTGCGCGCGTTGAGAACGATGGTCTGCTTCAGGTCGTTGGCGGAAATTTCCGATCCGATGGAGCGTCGCAGTTCGCGTTCGATCTCGTTTTCCGTGAGGCAGAGATCGAGGCCGATGGAGGCGAAAGCGATGCGTTTTTTCAGGTCGGCACCGTCCCAGAATGCCGATTGGCCTTCCTCATCGGTAACAACGATCATCGACTCCTGATTGATGTCCTCGACGACTTCCTGCTGTTCGCTGCGGTAGCGTGCGCGCTCAAATCGATAGGCCATGTAGGCGCGCATCGCTTTCAAATAACCGGCACGACCGAGTTCTTCCTCGACCATGTCCTGCACGTCCTCGATGTTTACAAAGGCCTGCTCGCCCGTGCGCACGCGGTCGGTGACAGCCTTGGCGATGTCATGGGAAGGCTCGGGATTTTCTCGGATGGAAAGGAAGGCCTTGCGCACCGCGATCTCGATTTTTGTTTCCGACCATGGCACGACGTTGCCATTGCGGCGGATCAAACGCACGGGCATGGTTTGCGGTGCGGTATTCACATCCACATCGCCACTGCGTTCGAAGGAGCGTCGGAAGGCCAGCGACTTCGCAACATCGTAGGCGTCGTTTTCGACGAGGGCTCTTTCGATGAGCAGGTAGAGATCATTTTCCGAGAGACGCAAGCGACCGCCTTCCTCGATATTTTTCGTGAGAGCCTTCGCCACGGAGTGGGCCACGGCGGAAACAAAAGCGCGGTTGGTGTCGCTGAAAATGCTGTCCTGTTTTGTTTGACGCGAGATGAGCAGATCGGTGAGGGCGCTACCGATGGTGTCGGCGACCTGGGCGAGGGAAAATTGTGTTTCCGTTGCGCCGGAGGTGACGGTGATTTCCGGGTGAGTGCCATGGAAATCTTTCCCGAGCACTTCCCGCCACGCGAACTGCGTATCGGTAATGCTGGCGCGATCCGTGATGACTTTTTTCAGGGCGAGGTCTTCTTCTAAGGTAAGAGAGCGATACATATGCTTGAGTGGATAGTGATCAGTGTGCAGTGATCAGTGGTTTTTTGAGTTTGAAAAGGGATTGGGGAGCGAAAGATACTTGTTTAAGTGGTGAGTGATCAGTGAGCGGCGGTTTGAATGTTGAAGATGCTTAGCGATCGGAGTTGGTTTGTTTGCGTTCTAGGGAGTTGATGAGGCCTTGGAGCATGGCGGAGATTTCTTTGGTTTCCTGGATGATGTCTTTGCCGTCGGAGAAGCCGGTGGTATGGAGTTTTTTCTGAACCCTCTCGTGTATGTAGAGTAGCGTGCGGAGTTCGCCGCAGGAGCCTTTGCTGTAGCGAAGGAAACGGATGTATTCCGGGGTGGAATCGCGTACGCAGCCTTCGGCAATGTTCGAGGGAATGGAGATGGCGGCGCGTGTCATTTGATCCTTGAGCGCGTAGTTTTTCGACTCATGCATGCCAACGCAGACGTCAACAGCCAACTGGCAACCACGCTTCCATACTTCCAAGTCCTCAAATGTTCTCACATCACTCATCACTCTGCCTTTCGACTGATCACTGCTCACGTCACACTGACCACTTGCATTTATAATTCATCATCGTCGATGTGGCCGAGGGCGGAGGCTTTTTGATATTCGGTGACGCGTCCTTCGAAGAAGTTCTGCTCTTTTTTCATGTCCATCATTTCCGCCAACCAAGGGAACGGATTTGAGACACTTTCATTGAGCGGGGCGAGACCACAGGAGATGAGACGGCGATCGGCAATGTAATCGATATAATCTTCAAACTCAGCAGCACTCAGGCCAATCGAGGCCACGGGAAGGCAGTCGCTAATGAATTTTTTCTCCAAGGCAATGCCCTCGGCCATGGTGGCGCGCAGGTCTTCGCGGAACTCCTCGGTCCAGATGTCGGGATTTTCATCGACGAGGTCCATGAGAAGGTTGCGGAACACCTCGATGTGGTTCGACTCATCGCGCAAGGTGTAGCGGAACATTTGGCCGATACCGGGGAACTTGTTCTGGCGATACAGACTGAGGATCATGCCGAAGAGGCCGTAGAACTGCGTGCCTTCCATCACCTGGCCAAAGAGGAAGATGTTCTTCGCGAGGGCCTGCTTGTTGGCGGTGACGGTAAGGTCGATGTCGCGGCGCAGTTTGCGACTGTTCGAAACGACGAAATGATTTTTCTCGGTGATGGTGGGGATGTCTTCGAACATTGCCTCGCACTCGTGGGGATTGAGGCCGAGCGAGGAAATCATGTAGACGAGAGAGTCTGCGTGAATGTTTTCCTCGTGGGCGTGGCGGCCGAGCACCAGCTTGAGCTCGGGAGCAGTCATGACCTCGCGCACGACGTGGAGGATGTTGTCACCGACGATGCCTTCCGCGGCGGAAAAGTATCCGATGCCCATCTTGATGATCCAGCGCTCCACGTCCGAGATATCGTTCGAACGCCATTGCTCCACGTCTTTTTGCATCGGGATGTCCTCCGGCTCCCAATGGTTGTTCTTCATGGTTTTGTAGAGATCGTAGGCCCAGGAGTATTTCAAAGGCAGGATGTTGAAGAACATCGTCTCGCGGCCGTTGATGACTTTTTTCGCGGCATACGCAGCTTCGGCTTTTTCCTTGTCGAGGATGAACGTGCGCTGGCCGAGAGTGTAAGTGGTAGTGTGGGAAGAGGTTGCAGTAGTCATAAATGTCGAATCGGAAGAAAAGAAAACACGAGAATGGATCATCCAAAATAGGCTGTAGACGCGTGATTTGGAGCGGAAACAAAATTAGAGCAACTTCGATACCAGGTCAAAGGAATTTTGCTCATGTGGTATCAACAAATTATTCACAATACCATATGTTGTGTGTTTTGGTTTGTATTTACAATGCAAAATCGAGTCCTGACAAGCATCTCCGAACCATGCCAGAGAGGATCTAGGTGCGAAAAAAAAATGTGTTTTCTGAGAATGGGTTGAACAAAAGCGATTTTCTAAAAAATTCGCGTTCGATTCATCGCATGGATCCTGGCAAAACTTTGCGATGGCTGTGGAACATCGAATTTTGCAATGGTGGATAAAATTTCAAAAAAATACGGCGAGGGGAAAAATCCCATCGCCGCTGCGGCAACATGAATGCCGTTCATTCATCAAAACGACCAGTCATGCTTATCAATTTCGCATACGCAGGCGGTTAACAGGTCAATACCCGCCTGAATGTCATCTTTGTCTGACATTTCAATGGTCTGATGGATATGGCGGGTGGGGATGGAAACGGCGCCGGCAATCGAGCCGCCGCCACTCATTCGTTGCAAACCTGCCGTGTCGGTACCGCCCCCAGCAAGGATCTCCGGTTGCCAAGCGATCTTATGCTTTTTCGCCGTCTCTTTCATGAACGCTACCATCCGATAGTCGCAAATGACCGACGAGTCCATGAGCTTGATGCCCACTCCCTTACCGAGTGCGGTGCATTGCTCTTGCGGCGTCGAGCCAGGCACATCGTAGGCAATCGTGGTATCGAGCCCGAAGCCAAAGTCCGGCTGAATTTTTAAGGCGGAAACATGGGCGCCGCGCAGGCCCACTTCTTCCTGCACGGTGAATACGGCGTAAAAGTCGTAGCATGGTTTGCGCTTGGCTTTTTTCAAAGCGCGAAGAGTTTCGATCAGTAGGAAAACGCAGACGCGGTTGTCTAACGATTTCACGTTCACGCAGTTGCCGAGTTCGACGAGTGGGCTGTAGCGCGTGACCGCATCGCCGACGTGAATGTGCTTCTCCAGTTCTTTTTTCGTTAGGCCGGTATCGATGAAATAATCGCGGATTTGCGCGGCTTTATTGCGTTCCTCCGGTTGCATGATGTGAGTGGGTTTGCTTCCCATGACTCCCATGATGTCCTTTTTGCCGTGGATGATCACGCGCTGGGAGGTGAGGGTTTTGGCGTCGAAACCGCCGAGCGTGTTGAAGCGCACGAAGCCCTTGTCATCGATGTGTGTGACGATGAAGCCGATCTCGTCCATGTGGGCGGCGGCCATGATTTTTTTCTCGGAGGATTTGCCTTTTTTCAGCGCGACGACGTTGCCCATGTTGTCGACCGAAATGTCATCGGCAAGGTCCTTGATTTCCTCGAGCACGAGCTTGCGGATTTCTTTTTCGAAGCCGGGTGCGCCGGGAGCTTCGCAAATGCGAGCGAGTAAGGGTGTGTTGATTGCCATGTCCGAGATAAATCGGAAAAGCCCTTTGGCGTCCAGTAAGAAGGCGGGAATTGACAAAAATGGGGCGAGTAGCAATATGTCATCGTGCGATACGACGCGTTGATCAAGCAGGTTTGGGAACATGGCTCCGTGGTGGCGGAGAGTGGTCCTGTCGCGCTGCCTGCTGAGCTTGAACTACAGGCGCTGTGGTTTTCCGGAGCATTTGGCCGGGATTTCACCACCACCACCGGCGAGGTCGTGCGCATCCTTCAGTTCGGTGAATGGAACCGTGGCGCGGGACCCGATTTTCAGCACGTGGTGGTGGGTATCCAGGGCAAGGAGTTTCATGGTTCGTTAGAACTGGATCCGTATGCCGGTGATTGGGAACATCACCAGCACGCCACGAATCCTGCCTATCGGAATGTGGTATTGCATGTAAGTTTCCGTGGTGAGGAGCGCGATCATTTCATTCGCAATGACGAGCATAGGCTGATCCCGCAGGTGATCATTGATGACGAAGCGCTCGCGCTCGCCTTGCAACTGCCGAGGCGTGCAACGGCGATCGCGCGAGCCGGTCGTTGCGTGGCGCCTTTGCGAGATTTGAGTGCCGACACGATGGAGGATCTGCTGCGCGAGGCAGCGCTCCATCGGGCCAGAAACAAAGCGCGGCGCTTCTTGCAGAATGCCGATGTGCACGGCCGCGATGCCGCGTTGTTCCAATCGGTCGCGCAGACACTCGGTTATCGTGGCAACGCTTTGCCGATGCAGATTCTGGCGCAGCGGGCGAATCTGAATAAACTGCGTGACCTCTCCAGCGCCACGGAAGCCATCCTTTTCGGCAGTGCGGGCTTTCTTCATCCGCGGATTCACGAACAAGCCACGGGTGCCACACGCGAGTATCTTGGGGCGTTGTGGGAAACCTGGTGGAAACACCGGGCGTTGTTCGAATCCGTGCACGAGATTCCTTGGAAAATGCACGGTCATCGTCCGGCCAATCACCCGCACCGACGTGTCGCGGCGCTGGCTTGCCTGGCTCAACATTGGCCGACATTTCGATCGTTGGCCTTTGCGCGGCCATTTGATGCGGAATCCTTGCTCACGGCTCTGAACAAACTCCAACACGGGTTTTGGAACCATCATCACACTTTGGCCTCGTCGCGATCGGAGGTTTCGATCGCACTCCTCGGCAAAACCCAGGCTCTCGAGTGGATCGCGAATCACCTCGCGCCCCTCGCCATGCAGGAGGATGCGGGATACGATTACGATGTCTATCGGAAATTGCGCGCGCCCAACTGCAACGAGTCCGTGCGCCGTGCGGGCATCCGCCTCTTCGGCCATGAGACGCTGGCGAAACCTTGGCAACGCACTCTAGCGCATCAACAGGCCTTGCTTCAGATCTATCGGGACTTTTGCCTGGAAGATACCAGCGACTGCGCCCACTGTCCGTTTCCCGAACAACTGTCCCAATGGCAATCATGACCGACACCGAAGCTTTCGTCGCCCTTAATCTGTTGCCTCGCATCGGCCCGGTGCGGGTGCAAAAGTTGCTCGATCATTTTTCATCGCCGCGCGATGTTCTCGGCGCGCCGATGGATGTGCTGTTGCGTGTGAGCCACATCGGCGAGGAAACCGCCGCCATCCTTCACCACTGGGAGGATCATTGCGATGTGACCAGGGAGTTGACAGAGGTGAAATCGCGCGGGCTGACCTTGCTCTCGAAGTTCGATGCCGATTATCCCGCACCTCTGCGTGAAATGTATGATGCTCCCAATGTGTTGTATGTGTGGGGTAAGCTGGAGGAGCGCGACAAGCACTCCGTCGCCGTGGTCGGGTCGCGGCGCAGCACGATGTATGGCACGCAGGCGACGAAAAAGTTTTCGTATCAACTCGCCCACGCCGGTTATACCATCATCTCTGGCTTGGCACGCGGCATCGATACCACCGCTCATGAAGCCGCCGTCGCTGCTGGTGGCCGCACCATCGCGGTGATCGGCTCGGGGTTGGCCAAACTCTATCCGCCGGAAAACCTCGCGCTGGCCGAGAAAATCGCCGATGGTCACGGCGCCGTTGTTTCCGAATTACCACTCCACACCGAGCCGGACAAACAAACCTTTCCGCAGCGCAATCGCATCGTCGCCGGATGGTGTCGAGCCTTGCTGGTGACCGAATGCCCCGCTTGGTCGGGCGCGATGATCACCGCCAATCTCGCCAGCGAATACGGCAAATCCGTCTACGCCGTTCCCGGCCCCATTGATAAACCGACTTCCGCCGGATGCCACCAACTGATCCGTGACGGCGCCACGCTAGCCGCCGATCCAGCACACATCATCGATGACCTCGGCGTGTTTTCTTTTGGCAAAAGTACGATGAACGTAGTAGATGAGTCGCAAGCGGAAATGCCTTTGTTGGAAGGTGATGAGGCAACGATTTACGCGGTCCTGGATAGCGAGGAAAAAAGTGTAGACCGCATCATCGGGCAGAGCGGTTTGCCAGCAGCCACGGTAACTGCCACCTTAATGAAACTGGAAATGCGTCGCTTGGTCAAAGCGCTGCCCGGTTTCCGGTTTTGTCGACGGTGAGGACTGTGGTGGCGCTCAGATAAATGGAGCGCGGACTTTGGTCCGCAACTTCTCTCATGCACTAGCGGACTGAAGCCCGCGCTCCGATCGGAGCAGAATCTTCTCGTTGTGGTAATCCGCCTACCACGTCATTCCTACTCACGCCGTGACAGCACCGCGGTCGTCGTTGAGACCGGATTTTTCGAGGAAATACTCGTAGCCACCGGCATAGCGAGTGACCGTGCCGTTGTTGATGTGTAGGGTGGTTTCTGCCAGCGAGCGGATGAAGTGCACATCGTGGGAGATGAAAACCAACGTGCCTTCGTAGCTCTTGAGAGCAGAAACGAGGGAGTCGATGGAGAGGATGTCGAGGTGGGTCGTCGGCTCATCCATGAGCAGGAGATTCGGCGGGTTGACGAGGAATTTCACCAGGTTCAAACGCGATTTTTCTCCTCCGGAGAGCACGGGAATGCGCTTCTCCACATCGGTGCGGCGGAACAGGAAGGATCCGAGAATGGAACGTGCCTCATCCTCACGCAGCGTCGAACAGGCAGACATCACTTCCTCCAATACCGTGTTGTTTTCGTTGAGTGCTTCCGAGCGATGCTGTGAGTAGTAGCCGAGTTTGGTCGCATAGCCGACGTCGATTTTCCCGCCATTGATCGGAAGAACTCCGGCGAGAATCTTGAGCAAGGTCGATTTTCCCGCGCCGTTGGGGCCCACGAGCACGATCTTGTCGCCGCGTTCGATCGTGAGGTCGAGGTCCTTGTAAATCTGCTTCGTGCCATAAGCCTGCGAGATTTTTTGCAACTCGATGACTTTCTGGTTCGAGCGTGGCGGTTGGGGGAAACTGAACTTGAAGGCCTTGCGCGGTGCGCGTGGTTTTTCGATTCGTTCGAATTTTTCGAGGAATTTCACACGTGACTGTACTTGGGATGCTTTTGACGTCACTTGGCGGAAGCGATCGATGAATTCCTGATGCCCCTCGATTTCCTTTTGCTGGTTGCGATAAGCCTGCACAAGCTGTTCGTAGCGCTGTTCGCGCTGTTGCAGATACGCGCTGTAGTTGCCGGGATAGGTGATGAGTTTTGCGGCATCCGGATCGATTTCCACTACCGATTCGACCAAGGCGTCCATGAAATCGCGATCGTGAGAAATCATCAGAATCGCACCCGAGTAGTTGAGCAGGTAGCGCTGGAGCCACAGCAGGGAGAGCAGGTCGAGGTGGTTGGTGGGCTCATCGAGCATCAACAAATCCGGCTCCATGACGAGCAGTCGTGCGAGATAGGCGCGCATCACCCAGCCGCCGGAGTATTCGCAAGCGGGTTTGTGGAAATCTTCCTCTTTGAAGCCGAGTCCATTGAGAATTTTTTTCGCCTTCGGTTCGAGTTGGTAGCCGTTGAGGTGATTGAACTGGTCCTGCGCCTTGGCGTATTCGGGATCGCCGTGATTGTCCTTGGCCTCGTGTTCACGCATGGTGCGCAGCAGACCCACCATTTCGGGTGTGACGCCCATGGCGATTTCCAGAATCGTCTCGTCCCCCGGCGATCCCGCTTCCTGCGCGAGGTATCCCGTGATGGCGTATTCATCGCGCTCGATCGTGCCTTCGTCGGGCGAATCCTCGTTGAGGATCATGCGGAACAGCGTCGATTTGCCAGCACCGTTGGGTCCCACCAGCGCCACGCGTTCTCCCCAGTTGATGGTCATTTCGGCTTCGCGCAGCAGCGTGCGGCCACCAAGAGTTTTGGTCAATTTGTGAACGGAAAGCATAGGACAGGCGAGACGGTGCGGGAAAGAACGCGGATATTCAAGGTTTTTCGCGGATGCAAAGGGGCGTGAATTTCGCTGTACTTTGACGGAAGGAATGCATTGAGCTTCCGGAGCTTCGCGTTTATGGTGTCGCGGCATGAAGCACTGGCTGATCAAGAGCGAACCGGATGTGTTTTCGATTTCCGATCTAAAAAAAGTGAAGCAGGAACCCTGGAGTGGGGTGCGCAATTATCAGGCGCGCAATTTCATGTGGCGCGAGATGCAGATCGGAGACCTCGCGCTATTCTACCACAGCAATGCCACTCCTCCGGGTGTGGTCGGCGTCGCCCGCGTGGCATCGGAGCCCTATCCTGATCCGACCCAGTGGGATCCGGCATCGGAATACTTCGATGAAAAATCCACTGAGGCCAAGCCGCGCTGGTGGTTGGTGGATTTTTCTTTTGAAAAAGAGTTTTCGCAGATGGTGACGCTGGAGATGCTGCGTCAGGAAGCGAGACTCGAAGGCATGCTCGTGCTGCAAAAAGGCACACGGCTTTCCATCACTCCCGTGGTGAAAAAACACTTCGATCTCATCGTGAAAATCGGTCGGTGAATATGATGCCCGACAGTCCGACGGCCTGGACCATGGCGCTGTGCGGCGCTTTGTGTGTTGGCTTGTCGAAAACCGGCTTCACCGGAATTTCGATGATTTCCGTGCTGTTGTTTGCGGATTTGTTTGGGGCGAAAACATCCGTGGGATTGGTCCTGCCCTTGCTGGTGATTGCGGACCTGACGGTTTACCCGGCCTTTCGCGAGCATGGTTCGTGGAAGCCGGTGGGGAAGTTGCTGCTGCCCACGTTGATCGGTCTGGGCATCGGCTATCTGGTGTTGGCGGCGATCGATGATCAACAAGCGCGCAAGGGCATTGGCGTCTCCGTGCTTTTGATGGTGGCGGTGCAAGGACTGCGTTGGGCAAACCAACCGCTCTTTCATCGCGTCGCGGATTCGCCGTCGTTCGGCATCGCGGCGGGAGTGGCGGGTGGGATGGCGACGATGATCGCCAACGCCGCCGGCCCCGTGATCCAGTTATTTTTGCTTTCGCGCCGCATTCCCAAGATGGAACTGATCGGCATCAGTGCGCGTTTTTTCCTGCTGATCAACCTGCTCAAAATACCGATGACGGTGAATCTATCGCTGACCACGTGGGAGACCTTGAAAATCAATCTGCTTTTGGTGCCCGGTGTATGGCTGGGCGTGGCGATGGGGAAATATCTTGTCAAGCGCGTGCCGCAGCGCTGGTTCGAGGGGCTGGTGATCGCCTTTTCCCTGATCGCCGGATTGCGCTTGTGTTTTTTCTAAAGCATCATCGCTTTTCGATGGCAGCGTAGTTTTGATAGGCAAGCATGCCAAACAATAAGCCAGCGTAGGCTTTACCAAGGAATAAAAAAATCACAGCTGCGGTGACGCCGCAAATGACGCCAAGCCAGTGGGTGTGATTGCGATTTTTGATAAATAAATCCGCGAATTGACCACCGTCGAGAGGATGAACGGGCAGCAAATTAATCAAACTCCAAAGGAAATTGATGTAGAGAAACTGAATGAAAATGTAGGCCCGCAAGGATTGATCCTGAAATAGCTCCGCGATATCGGGGGTAATCTTTCCTAATCCGATTAACACCAGTCCTGCGAAGGAAACCGCGCTACCTGTGTCGGTGAGAATCGCCAATACCAGAAGTGTAAGGATGCCCAGAAAAAATCCGGCGCCAGGCCCGGCAAGAATCATCCACATGCGTCCATTGCGATCGAAACGTCCACCATGATTGTAGGCCAGACCTCCCATGCCCCACAATACGATATGAGCCCTGCCACCACCCAATCTTCTGCCAACTAGAGCATGGCCCAATTCATGAACGAGAATGGAAATCAGTGCGATCACTGCGAAAGTGGTGATTTCCAACCATGTCGTGCCTTGTCCCATACGCATGCCACCGCCCAGAAAAAACACCATCACCCAGAACCATGGCTGGATCTCCACCGGGATACCGAAAATGGTAAAACGAATCATCCGCGCTACGATGGCGGTTTTTATCTGAATTGCAAGGATCGGATGTTACGCGTGCTCTCAGACTTGACCTCGTGCCCTGATCTCGGCATCCTTTCTGTCGTGCGATTTGCAATTCTCGGCAGCGGTAGCAGTGGTAATGCCACGTTGGCCCAATCTGCTCATACCACTCTTCTCATCGATGCCGGACTGAGCGCCAAGCAGTTGGTCGCGCGCGCTCGGCAGTTGGGCAGCGAGGTCATTGACGGCATCTTGATCACTCACGAGCACGGTGACCATGTAAGGGGTCTGAAAACATTACTCAAACAATACGACATACCTCTTTACGCCACCATGGCCACCGCCCATGTGTTGCGACAGTCGGGCGTCAACGGGCGTTGGCACACTTTTGAGGCGGGACAGGACTTTACCGTCGGCAGCATGCGTGTGGAGAGTTTCTCCATCCTTCACGATGCGGTGGATCCGGTCGGTTATGTGGTGCGGAGCGAGGAAAAAAGCCTGGGGCTTATCAGCGATCTCGGGCATGTGACCGACAGTGTTACCGAGCGCCTGCAAGGCATGAATGGGCTGTATCTCGAAGCGAACTATGATGAGGACTTGCTCGATGCTGATACCAAGCGTCCTTGGTCGATCAAACAACGGATTAGTTCGCGACACGGGCACTTGTCGAATCGCCAGGCCGCCGATTTGTTAGAAGGCATCATTCACACCGATCTCCGCCATGTGGTGCTTGGTCATCTCAGCGGCGATTGCAATTGTCGCGATATCGCTACAAACACCATGCGTGAGGTCCTGCAAAAAAAAGGTCTGACGGACGTGAGCTTGTGCTGCGCTTCCCAGGACGTGCCCTGCGGTTGGTGGCAGCTGTGACATTTCCCGCGATAGATGCCAGGGGCATGAGTCGTAATCGCTGCAGATTTTTTTCTTATGAAAACGCGCGCACTATTTTTTGGCATGGCTTTGACCGGCGCCTTGCTGGCGGACACTCCCGTCTCGAACCAAAAGGTTTGGATCGATCCTGAGCTCGCTGTGAAAGAGGATCCCGATTTTTCCATTCAGGGCGAATATCGCAGCGAGGGTCCGATCGGACAAGGCGCGCAGGTGGTGGCATTGGGGCAGGGGAAGTTCGATCTATACATGCTGGAAGGTGGTCTTCCCGGTGATGGCTGGACGTCGGGACAATCGCGCCATCGATTGTCCGGCGAGCGCAAGGGCGAACTCGTTGTTTTTAGCCAAGAGCAACCGTATATCCATGTTTCCATTCAAGCGGGGGCCATGAAAATGACCGATGCCAATCGCAAACACGATACGTTGAGCCGCATCGAACGCAAGAGCCCGACGCTGGGCGCTACGCCTCCCGCGGGTGCTGTGGTGTTGTTCGACGGCAGCTCCGCCGAGGCATGGGACAAGGGCAAGGTTGAAAATGGTTTTTTGCAAGCGACCAGTTGTTTCAGCAAACAACAGTTCAGCGATTACCAATTGCATGTCGAGTTCCGCACGCCCTACAAACCACTGGCACGCGGCCAACAGCGTGGTAACAGTGGAATCTATATGAACGGACGCTGGGAAACGCAGGTGCTCGACTCCTTCGGCCTCGATGGGCGCGATAACGAATGCGGTGGAGTGTATTCTCTATCAAAACCTCTTTTGAACATGTGCTATCCGCCATTGTCATGGCAAACCTACGATGTTGATTTCACGTCAGCGACTTTCGATGCCGATGGCAAACGCCTGACGTGGCCGCGCATGACCGTGCGTTTGAATGGCGTGGTCGTGCATGAGGATCTGGAGTTGAAAAAGGATTTCACCGCATCGGCCCCGCTTGCGAAGCCACTCGACTCCGCCGCTGGTCCGGTGTTTTTGCAAGATCACGGCAATCCGGTGGTCTATCGTAACATTTGGATTCTTCCTAGGAAGCCGATTGCCAAATGATGCGTCCGGCCTTGCGCCGCAGGTAATGCCCGCCCGGGAGATTGACGCTATGAATGCTGGCATCGTTCAGTAGCAAAAGACAGCGGTCTAACAAATCACGGGAAATGCTTCCGCATCGATGTTGTTGCAGGTAATCCCGGAACACCAGACGCTGCAGGGCGGGTGGGAGATTTTTGAGCACCGGCACATGCAAGCGGCCCTGCGGATCGAGCGCATGAATCTGCTCCAGCGCCCATGAATCAAGCGCTTGTTGATCATCCTGCGCCTTTTCTTGTTGTAACAGTAGAGGTGTCACGTCTCGGCGAGCGACGTCGCAGAGCAGAGGCAACACTTCGAGGCGCATGCGGTTGCGGGTGGCACATGGCACGGCATTGCTGGCATCCTCGCGCCATGCCATCTGATGCTCGAGTAGATAGTCGCGCAGTTCCTGGCGTCGGCTAGAAAGCAAAGGCCGGATCACTTCCAACTTTTGTGAGCCGATCGAAAGCTGTTGCTTGGCGCTCATGCCTTTGAGCCCGTGCGAGCCACGCATCAGATTCCATAGCATGGTTTCCGCCTGATCATCGGCATGGTGGGCGAGCAGCAAATGCGGGCATCTGTGCTCGCGTGCGACGCTGGCAAAAAATTCATGGCGCAGATGACGGGCCGCCGTCTCGATCGATTCGCCGCGCTCGGTGGCAATTTTTTTCACGTCGATCCGGGTGCTGCAATAAGGCAGTGCGAGTTTCCGGCATAGGGTCTCCACAAATCTCGCGTCCGCGGTCGAGTCTTTTCCGCGGAGCCGATGATCGACATGGCAGACGATGAGACGTTTCACGCCCGCTTCCAGCAGAAGATGCACCAACGCCACGGAATCCGCGCCGCCTGAGACGCCCACGAGATATCGGCGTCGCGGGGATAGCAGTTCGGTGAGGCTTTGGCGGGTGGGCAAGGGCACACTCTCAAGATATCGCCAGACGATTCTTTTGGCAATGCGTGACTTATGCGGGATTGCCATGGGAGCGCGGACTTCAGTCCAATGCCTTTAAGGATTGGCTATGGCTTTTCGTCCTAAAAAGACGACTCATGTCAGCCCACGGTGAAGCCGTGGGTAACTTCACCTCATCAGATTTTTTGCGTCCCAACGGGACGCCTCATTGGGGAACGCTTCGACTCAGAGGACTCAACGACATTATCGAGGATCA
>JBJOMZ010000029.1:0-24044 GCA_046052105.1 Verrucomicrobiota bacterium
AAGCGCTGGATCATCGAAGGCGCGGAATACGAAGATCACTGGGCTTTCGTCGCACCGAAACGACCGGATATTCCTGCGGTAAAAAGCAAAGCGGCTGCATTCGGCAACAGTATCGATGCCTTCATCCTACAAAAACTTGAGCAACATGGGGCGCAGCTCGCGGTTCCGGCGGATCCCTCCACTTTGATCCGTCGTGTGACGCTTGATTTGACGGGGCTCCCTCCCTCCACCGCGGAGGTGCAGGCTTTTGTCAAGGCATGTCGCAATGCCGATGGCAGCTCAACCATACAAAAAAACGTTTATGAGGCATTGGTTGATCGACTGCTGGCATCGCCCGCCTACGGCGAACACATGGCCAGCACCTGGCTGGATTACGCACGCTATGCCGATAGCCATGGCTTCCAAAGCGACAGTTCACGCATGATGTGGCCGTGGCGCGATTGGGTCATCCGCGCTTTCAATGAAAACAAGCCCTTTGATCAATTCACCATCGAACAACTCGCCGGCGACCTGTTGCCGCAGCCGACCAACGCGCAACAGGTGGCCACCGGCTTCCATCGCAACCATCGTCTCAACGGCGAAGGTGGATTGATTCCGGAAGAGTGGCACGTGGAAAACGTCATCGACCGTACCGACACCACCGGCGCCACCTGGCTGGGCCTCACGCTGGGTTGTGCACGATGCCACGATCACAAATACGATCCGATTTCCCAAAAGGAATTCTATCAGATGTTCGCCTTTTTCAACAACATCAACGAAACGGGAGTCGCGATCGGACCAAAGAACCGGTCGGGCGGCAACTTTGATCCCGTGATCCGTGTCGGCTCGCCGGAACAACTCCAGCGCTCCAAAGAACTCGAAACCAGCATCACCAAGCTTAGTGCGGAACTGGCAAAAGACAGCAAAAACATCGCCCAAGCCCAGAGCCATTGGGAGAAGAACACCAACATTCACTCGGGAACGCCAGCCGACATCAAAAAAATCATTGCCATCGAGGCCAAAAAACGAAGCAAGAGCCAGGCCGAGCAACTGAGCAAATATTTCCGGGAAAACATCGATCATCCCGGCAAGCAAAAACAAAGGGAACTCGCGGAATTGCAAAAGCAACAAGCGCAGCTTGACCAGTCGACCCCTGTGACCATGGTGATGGAAGAACTTCCCAAACCACGTCCTGCCTATATCTTGCATCGTGGACAATACACGGACAAAGGCGAAGAGGTATTTGCCAACACACCCGCCGCACTGCCACCGCTTCCTGCCAACGCTCCGCGCAATCGATTGACTCTTGCGAAGTGGATCGTGTCCCCGCAAAATCCCCTCACCGCCCGCGTGTGGGTCAATCGCCAATGGGAACGCTTTTTCGGCAATGGTATCGTCAAGACCAGCGAAAATTTCGGCATGCAATCCGAGCCACCCAGCCACCCGGAACTGCTCGATTGGCTTGCCACCGAATTCGTGAGCAGCGGCTGGGACATGAAGGCGATGCAAAAACGCATGGTCATGAGCGCGACCTACCGTCAGTCTTCTACTATCAAAACCCTCTCACCCGATCTGTTAGAAAAAGATCCCTACAACCGCCTGCTCGCCCGTGCCCCGCGCTTGCGTCTTCCCGCCGAATCCATGCGCGATCAAGCGCTATCGATCAGTGGACTGCTCGATCGAAAGGTCGGTGGACCGAGCGTGCGCCCCTACATGCCCAAGGGTGTGTGGGACGAAACCAGCGTCTATGGCGACCTGCGCAACTACCAACACGACCCGAAAGGCGGTCTTTACCGTCGCACCCTCTACACCATCCGCAAACGCACCGCCGCACCACCAACCATGTTGTTGTTTGACTCCCCCACGCGCGAAATCTGCACCGTCAAGCGCTCCAACACCAACACGCCCTTGCAAGCGCTTTCGCTGCTCAATGAAGTCACTTACGTCGAAGCCGCACGCGTGCTGGCACAGCGCATGATGAAAGAAGGCGGCGCCACCGCGGCGCAGCGCCTGACCTGGGCCTTCAGCAACGCCACCTTGCGCGAACCCACCGACCAGGAACTGGCCGTGTTGGTCAAAGGTTTCAGCCGCCATCTCGCCTCCTATCGTGCCGCACCACAGGAGGCGACGAAGCTGATCGACGCCGGTGACTCACCCACTGCTGCGCTCGATCCCATCGAACTCGCCGCCTACACCGTTTGTGCCAATGTCATTCTCAACCTCGATGAAATCATCATGCGTGACTAACATTTTTTCCTGACCGACATGAACCCCTTCCTTTTGCAAGCCCAGGACGCGATCAATCGCCGCAGCTTTCTCACCAGCAGCTCATCGTTGCTCGGGCTCACCGCCTTGAACTCGCTGCTCTCGCCGAATCTCCTGCAAGCCGCCAGCGCGCCTGGCATCATCGGCGGCTTTCCGCACTTACCGATCAAGGCGAAACGCGTGATCTATCTGTTCCAATCCGGTGCGCCCTCGCAAATGGATTTGTTCGATCCCAAGCCACAGATGCAAAAAATGTTCGGCAAGGATCTACCGGACTCGATTCGACAAGGTCAGCGCCTCACCGGCATGACCTCCAAGCAGAAAAACTTCCCGGTCGCGCCCAGCATTTTCAAGTTTGCCGAGCATGGTCAAAGTCGTGCCACGATCAGCGAACTGATGCCGCACATTTCCGGCATCGCCGATGAGTTGTGCTTCATCAAATCCATGCACACGCAAGCGATCAACCATGACCCTGCGATTACCTTTTTCCAAACGGGTCGGCAGATCGCGGGCTACCCGAGCATGGGCTCATGGCTGAGTTACGGTCTTGGCAGTGAAAACAAGGACCTACCGGCCTTTGTGGTGATGACCTCCTTCGGCAGTGGTCGCCGCGACGACCAACCGCTCTACGACCGACTCTGGGGCAGCGGCTTTTTGCCCGCGCAACACCAAGGCGTGAAATTCCGCAATTCAGGTGATCCAGTGCTTTACCTTTCGAACCCCGAGGGTATGACCGCCGCCACCCGACGCGCCACACTCGATGACCTCAACGCGCTGAACCAACAACGTTTTGGAGTGGTCGGCGATCCTGACATCGAGGCCCGCATCGCCCAATACGAAATGGCCTTCCGCATGCAAACCAGTGTGCCGGAGCTCACCGACTTCTCCAAAGAACCGCAGCACATCCTCGACATGTATGGCCCTGATGTGAAACGCCCCGGCAGCTACGCCGCGAACTGCCTGCTCGCCCGACGCCTTGCCGAGCGCGATGTGCGTTTCGTGCAACTCTTCCACATGGGCTGGGACCAGCACGGTCAACTGCCCAAGGCCATTCGCGGGCAATGCCAAGACACCGATCAACCCACCGCAGCCCTGATCAAAGACCTCAAACAGCGCGGCTTGTTGGATGATACCCTGATCGTATGGGGCGGAGAATTCGGTCGCACCATCTATTCTCAAGGAGCACTCACGCAGGACAATTATGGCCGCGATCACCACCCCCGCTGCTTCACCATCTTCCTCGCTGGAGGTGGCATCAAGCCCGGCATGACTGTCGGCGAGACCGATGACTTCTGCTACAACATTGTGCGAGATCCCGTGAGCATCTTCGACCTCCACGCTACCATGCTCAACCGTTTGGGCATCGATCACGAACGTTTCACCTACAAATTCCAAGGACTGGATGCCAAGCTCACTGGGGTGGAGAAATCCCGACCCGTCAAGTCGATCTTGATCTAACGAAAAAATATTTTTCTCGATAACAACTTGCGGGCTACGGAGTCCTGGCGTAGTATTCGAAACTGCTGTGTGCGTTCGTTAAAGGTTTGCAAGCCCGATCCGATGCGTTATATCCGGGGCGCGAACCGTCCGATGATGTCATGCCTTTCCAGGAAGACAGATTCGGGCGCTAGACCCCACATTTGGAGAGCTTACAGGAACGAGGCTCTTTGCTCCTTGAACGGCACAGCGGTACTTTTTTCTTCATGCTGGAAACATCCTGCCGATCGATTAGAGTCGCTTTGCTATTTCCGTGCGGAACGCAATTCCCACCATCCCTAGCAGAGACACGATGGCCGCAAGATACACGGGCCAATCACCCCATTTCTGATAGAGTGTGGCGGTGGGATTGAGCGGGACTTTTGCGGTCGCCAGCAGATGACCGCGCGTGAAGTGGCTACCGTTTTCATCCTTGAGCGTCTGGGCGAAACCGGTGGTGGAAATGACGCCACTCACCCCGGTGTTCGCGCAGCGCACCATGGGGCGGCGCAGTTCGATGGCGCGGAATTTCGCGTTGGCAAAATGCTGGGCCGCGGCAGCGCTTCGGGCAAACCAGCCGTCATTGGTGACGTTGACAATCACTTGCGGTTCATTGCGCACGAACTGCCGGGTCTCACGCGGCACGGTGTCCTCGAAGCAGATCGACGGAATGACGGAGATTTTCTGATCCCGCACCATCATGGGCATGGGATCCACTGCCGTGCCTGCGGAAAACGCCCCGTCAAAGGTCGTGCCCGCCTGTTGTTCGTAGATGCGCTTCAGCCAGGGCAACTGCTCCAGCAGCGGAATGTATTCGCCGAACATCACCAGATGCCGCTTTTGATATCGCTGCAACGGAGCGGATCGTGGCAACACGACCAGCGAATTCCAGGCCATCGGGTCTTCTGGCATGCTCAGCTTGCGCCCGTCCACCACCGCTTCCAATTCTCCCATGCCTAACAAAATATCGAAGTCGCCTTGCTGGCGAAACCAGTCGATACTCAGCTCATTCTGCTGCCACATCGCGTATTCACCACTGGGTGCGCTCATCAGTCTTCCGGTGAGCGCCACTTCAGGCAATATCAACCAGTCAGCATAAAACAAGTCCGCCTCGCTCTGTGTTTGAGCGGATTTCTCCAGCGCCTGCTGATTCCGTTGTTCGACGGCCTGCATGGCTTTCTCCACCTCCTCCTCGTAGCCGATGTGGATTTCCTCCGCGGTCCACAATTGTCGCGCCGCTACCTGTGGCACATTCAACTGCACGAGACAGACGCGCATGGGCAGCGACTCCTTTTTGTTTTCTGACGACAGCCGCCACACGCCATACACAAAGACGGCTGCCACGAGCAGCGCGGCAATGCCAAAATCCGGATGTGCACGCCGCCGTCCCTGCTTTGTCTCCGCGATCATGCGTCGCCCCACCTGAAGGAGAACCGATTGGAAAAAAACCATGAGCCCCGAGAGACCAGCGACGCCAAAAAGATCGGCACATTGCGCCATTACCGGTTGATCGTGCATCGCCACACCGAGACCATTCCAACCGAAGCCTGTCAGCATCCAGCCGCGCATGCATTCCAGCGCGGCCCAGAGTGCTCCATGAGCAAAGGCTAGCCCTAGAGAGCGCAGCGCCACTCTGCCGCGAATGGCGACAGCTTGTTCCGCCCAGGGATTCAACCATCGCCGCAGCAGCAAACCCCATAATGCGGGGTAGATGGCCAGATATGCGCTCAAAACCACCACACCAAGACTGCTGACCGTGGACAACCACGAAAGATTGCAGCAAAAAAATGCTGCTCCGAACAGATAGCCATAGCCGAAACCGCATCGTTTCCTGCGCTTTCCCGATCCCGTCCACAACACGGCCATCAAGGGGAGAAGCGCGAACCAGGCCACGATCCCCCAATCTTTGCCCGGAAAGGCCCAACTCAGTGCCACACCGCTCAAAACCACCAGAGCCCAACGCCCCAAACGTTTTGTCATCACCGTTGCTCCGTCCATGTGGCCCTATCGTATCGATTGCCATGGAAATCAGCAAGAGCAGAAGACGATGGCAAACCACCAAAAAGAATGCTGTCTTGCGTCATGGGAAAAGGATTGCCATGATCTGTCATGCGAAACGAGCGAACCAATCTCATGCGACGCAGAACATTTTTGACTCATGCCCTGGGAGCCGTGGCTGCCGGATCAGGATTGCCCGCATTCGCCATCGGCAAACCGGGAAAATCCGCTAATGGCAAAATGAACATCGCCTTGATCGGCGCGGGGGGATGGATCGCACGACAACCCTACGAGCAAGGCTGCGGCGAAGAAAATCTCGTGGCGTTTTGCGATGTGGATCGCAACCACTGCGCGGAGAACATGAAAGCATGGCAGACGAAACAGCCGTTTTTCGATGACTTTCGCGTGATGTTCGACAAAATGCACAAGGACATTGATGCCGTGGTCATCTCCACCCCTGATCACACTCATTTTGCCGCCACTCTGGCAGCCATGGAGCGGGGCATCCACGTGTATACGCAGAAACCTCTGACCCACAACGTTTGGCAAGCGCGCACTCTGGTGAAAGCCCAGGAAAAATACGGAGTCGTCACGCAAATGGGTAACCAAGGTCACGCGGGCGATGGCATTCGTCAATCGGTGGAAGCCTATCGTGCTGGTGTCATTGGCGACGTTTCACAAGTTTTCTGTCACAACACGGGGCCAGAAATGGGCGGCAAGCATTTTGCCAATCCCGCCGTCATGCCTCCCCCGCCCTCGCCCATTCCCACTGGACTGAATTGGGATCTTTGGTTGGGACCCGCAGCAAAACGCGATTTTTACGAAGGCTATCATCCGACTCGTTGGCGCGCGTTTTACGACTTCGGCCTCGGCATGTTAGGAGACTGGGGTTGCCACACGCTCGACACTCCCGTCTGGGCTCTCGATTTGGATCCGCCGACTGTCGTCGAGTGTCTGGATCGCGCAGATTCGTTAGAGGGTCTCATCACATCTCGCAGCCACATCCGCTTTCACTTTCCCGCCAAAGGCAAGCGCGGTCCTGTGACCCTGGATTGGTTCGATGGGCCGCAGGACTGGAACAAGGTCGGACGCGTCGAACAATTCGGCGCCGAACATGCAGCACATGGCGGACGCGCCTGCTGGATGGTCGGCACCAAGGGCATGCTCGGTTGCGGCACCCATGCCGGACCGCCACTGATTCTTCCTCAGCAATTGCACGAGTCCTGGAAAAGCCAACCACCTGCAACAAGCATCGCACGCGTAGCCGGCGGACCGTTCCGCGAGTGGCTGCGCGCCATCAAGGGTGAAGGCCCCGAACCCGGTTCCAATTTCCACTACGGTGCCAATCTGACCGAGATCATCCTGCTCGGCGTGCTGGCCCAGCGATTCAACACGCGCATCGAATGGGACGCCAAGGCCGGACGCATCACCAACCGCCCTGAACTCAACGCCTTCATCAAGGAACCGGTGCGCGCAGGCTGGGAATTCGGCGAAACACTCTAACGGAAATCAACCATGTGGAGACAACCGTTTAGCCTTCCAATCCGTTTTACGATATTCGCCATATTTGCGTGCGGCATGCTGTGCGCCAACGAAGCGCCAACAGTGATGGGGCATCGGTTTCTGACGCTGAACACCATCGTGCGAGTCAATCAGATCGAAGTCACACGCACGGAGAACCACGGTCGTGACGAGTCGGAAATTCACTCCAAGGCGGAGGCTCGTTTATTTCGCGATGCCATTGCCCGAGCCTGGCCCGGAGGACGTATCACTTGGGCCCTGAGCTGGCGCGCGCTGCACGATGAAAGAGCGTCCTATCAGGAGCTGCGGAAGCAGATCGTGACGTATCAGAAAGAACTGGGTGATGAGATCACCTTCATTCCCGGAGCGTATTTCTCGAACATGTATAACACCCGCGAACAGGTGAACAAGGATCTGCACGAGGGACTGCAACGAGTTTCCGCAATCGTCGGCAACGGCTACCGCCCCAAGAGCGTGGTGGCGGGATTTCTGGCCGCGGAAAATTTGCGCTACCTTGCCGAGGTTGAAGGCATCCACGTCTGCCAAGGAAACATCTGGAGTCAGTATGCGGTCGACAATGGTGATGGCGAGGGCTCGATCGTCTATCCGTATTACCCGTCGCGCGAGCATTTTTGCAAACCGGCGCGGAGCAAAACGGATTTCATCGACTGCGTGAATCTCGATGGTTGGACGGTGGATTTCCTTTGTGCCCGCATCCCTGGATCGCGCATGGTCAACGGCGAACGTTGGCGCAGTCGGCAAGGTGTGGGACCGATCGAAACCTTGCTCGACATGGGCACCGAGAGAGGTGGCAAGGCCATGCTGGCGACCACCGCTAGTCACTTCGAAGACGGGTTTCAACGCAACGGCTTTGCGTGGGTCACCTGCGGCTGGGAAATGAGTTTGGTTGAGGCGAGGAAAATTTACGGCTACGGCGGCAGAAACGGCATGGAAGGACTCACCTTGTGGCTCACTGAAATTCGCAAACGTTGGCCGGAGACAAAACTCATCACGCAGGGGGAATTCGGCGAACTGTGGCGCAGAGAGTTTCCTGACAACAACCGCCTCGACTATCGATTCCAGCATCGTGGTTGTGGCATCCGCGCTTCTGAAGAAAACAAGGAAATCCGCTGGTTCATGAACCGCGATTTCCGTCTCGCACTGCTGCGCGATGCCAACGATCCCGCGACGGAAAAAGTCATCGATTTCACTCGCTATGATCTCCCGGCACGGGAGCCGGACGATGGCAAAATGGGCAAATTTGCACGCAACTGGAGCCTCATGAACCGCATCAATCAAAAAGGACTACGTCCTCAGGACGCGCCGTTGCCGCTTCACGAACTTACTGCCGAGGAACAACATATCATCCGTCTGCACTATCCGGAATTATTCACGAACTCCGCAGAGACAAAACACAAAAAATGATTCGTTTTAGCCAGAGGCATGCATGAAATTGAGATTGTGAGCGAAGCTCATTTTCTCCAGAATCCCAACACATCCGCCATGGACGATCTTTTTTCCTTCAACGCCAGCAGTGATCCGGAGAAGCGCATTCGCGAACTCCGTGGTCAACTGAGGCACCACAATGAACTATACTATGAAAATGCCCAGCCGGAGATTTCCGATGCGGAATACGACAAGCTCTACCGAGAATTGGAAGATCTAGAGGCAAAACATCCGCAATTTCATGATCCAGAATCTCCCACCCAGCGCGTGGGCGGCAAACCTCTCGATTCCTTTCAACAAGTAAAACACCTCATGCCGATGCTGAGCATTGATGATGTGTTCGAATGGTCGGAGGAAACCATCAGACAAATTAGCGGTTGCATGGAGCACTCGCGCGCGGTTTCCCCGGCAGACATGAGCACTGATCACATCCTGTCAGCGGCTCCCGCAGGTTTGCGCGATAAGTTGCAACTGGTTCTGAAAAATCATCAGGAATCCGCTTTTCCCTATCAGCGCCCGGAGCACGAGTTGGTCGAGTTTTACCGTCGTCTGCAAAAAAACCTCTCGCGAAACAATGTGGTTGTAACCATCGAACCGAAGATCGATGGCGTCGCCGTCACGCTTGTCTACCGCAACGGCAAACTCGACTATGCGGCAACCCGCGGAGACGGAACAACGGGAGATGATGTGACACAGAATGTTCTCACCATTCGGCGGATTCCCCAAGTTTTACGAGGCGCAACCGTTCCCACGCTATTGGAAGTGCGGGGTGAAATCTTCATGCCGAACGCTGCATTCGCGGCCATGAACATCGAGCGCGATGACGCGGGTCTGCCGACATTTGCCAATCCGCGCAATGCCACGGCTGGCACGCTCAAACAACTCGATCCGAAGATTGTGGCACAGCGACCGCTGGCCTTTCTCGCTCATGGCTTGGGAGCTTATGAAGGACCTGAACTGGCTACCGAACATGCGTTTCACGCGATGCTGGATGACCTGGGAATTCCGCACAATCAGCCGCTCCGTCACGCCCATACCATGGAGGAGATGCTGGCAGCCGTGGAGGAACTGAACCGACTCCGTCATGAGCTGGATTACGCGACGGATGGCGCGGTGATCAAGGTATTGGATCGGGGGGATCGGGAGTTGTTAGGATTCACATCACGTGCGCCGCGCTGGGCCGCCGCTTACAAATTCCTTCCGGAACAAAAGGAAACTCGTCTCGTAGCAATCACCATCCAGGTCGGGCGCACGGGCGTGCTCACTCCGGTGGCGGAACTCGAACCGGTGCTGGTTTCCGGCACCACAGTAGCGCGAGCCACGCTGCACAATCAGGAGGAAATCAGCAAAAAAGATATCCGTCTGGGATCGACCGTATTGATTGAGAAGGCGGGTGAAATCATTCCAGCGGTGGTCAAGGTCGTCCGCCAAGCTGACGGCTCAGTGCCGTTTTCTCTCTTCGATCACGTAGGCGGCGTATGCCCGTCCTGCTCAGGCCCCATTTCTCAGGAAGAGGGTTTTGTGGCATGGCGCTGCACCAATTTTCAATGTCCGGCGCAGGCCGTGACTCGCATCACTCACTTCGCATCCCGCAAAGCTCTCGACATCCCATCACTCGGTGAATCGGTCGCGGAGGCGCTGGTGAGGGACAAGCTCTGCCGCTCACCGCTCGACTTGTTTGGCCTTGCCCTCGAACCGCTTGCCTCGCTGAACCTTGGCACCGAAGATGAACCTCGCCGGTTTGGGGAAAAGAATGCGCAAAAGATCATCGATGGTCTAGAAGCCGCGCGGAGTAAGCCGTTGAGGCGTTGGATCTACGCACTGGGCATCCGACAAATAGGCGAGAGCGCAGCCAAGGAGCTTTCGCGTTTGCACAGGAATTTTCAAGAACTTGCCGAGTCCCCCATTCTAACGGAACTCTGTCGCGACATACGAGCTGATGCGAAAAAGAAAAATCCGCTTCTACTGCCCTATGCGATTTCGGGAGACGTCGCCACGGTAGCGGCACAAAGCATGGTGCAATTTTTTTCCTCTGCGGCAGGGATGAGCTTACTTGATTCATTGCGCTTGCACGAACTCGATCCCTCATCCGACAACTATCAACCCAAGCCCGCTGAAGTTGATTTGTCCTTGCATCCGCTGGCCGGCAAGAGCTTCGTGATAACGGGAACACTGAGCGCTCCGCGTGATGACATCAAACAAAAGATCGAACAGAAGGGTGGCAAAGTCAGTGGATCCGTATCGGCCCAGACCAGCTATCTTCTATGCGGTGAAGGCGGCGGGTCCAAGCGCGATAAGGCGATGGAACTGGGAGTGCGGATTCTGAGCGAGACCGAACTTCTTCTTTGGTTGGAAAACGGGGCTCCGCCCCCGTAAAAACGTTTCATCGGCGGTCTTTGTCCCTCACCCGGCATTGCGTGGACTCACCACAGTAAGGACAGCGGTAACGGTTGCGCAACAAAACGGTTGCAGCAACGCGCAGTCGATAACTGCTAAACAGTTTTCGCGCCTGATTGTGTTTGGCGCAGCGTTTGGACATCATCGGTCCGCTCCGGCAAAGCGGGCATTTGCACATCAGTGCGCAATACACATAGACGAACCAACAAGTGACAAAGGAACCTATCGCGTAAAGCAATTGGATCATCATATCATTGGAGATGTGCAACACCGCGTAAAACGTGAACAGAACCAAACCAACGCCCAGCAAAATCAGCAAACAGAAAAAGAATGCCGAAAGACGAATCCAAATGATAGGGCTTTTGCTGCGGTATTGATGCATGGATAGATCTGCCGTTGGGATGAGGCCATGAGGGCCCAAAAAATCCACAACGCTTCCAACCAAGTAGCGTCTTAAATCCGATAGGCTGGAAGAAATCTTCTTAAATTGTTAGAAAATGTCAAACCTAAAAAAAAGATCATCATAAAAATACGACGCTTACCTTCCCTACGTCAAAATGGCCGTCTCACTGATTTTCACGCAATGGAAGGGATTTCTTGATCACGCTCAGAGCCGTTCTTTGATTCTCGCTGAGGTTCTGGGATTCCACGGAATTCATAGCATCGCGGAGAGATGAATCGCTTTGTGCGGGGTTGCTCAGCCATTGGGCGTAATCGGCAAGTAGGGAGAAAAAGGCAGCATCGGAGTCGGACTTACCCCGGCTGGCAACAGTGAGGGATTTTTCCAAACCACCTACGCGGCAGAGCACTTGCCCCATATCGCTACGGTTCGTGGGTTGATCCAATTCCAGCATCAATACCACGGATGATCCCGGAGCGATGGTGGAAACGGAGGTGGACGAGGAAGATGGAAAACCGAAACCGAACAAACGGTAACCGTCACCTGCTACGGGCTGATAGAGCCATTCGGCAACCACCGGCTTGCGTGAGCCATTGCGCAAACCCAACAGGATGCGCTTGCGCTGGTTTGATTTGTCTGAGGGCAGAGCCAGTGCCTGCATCGTAAGCCCCTGACAAAAGACCATGTCATCGGAACGGAACTCAAAAGCATTGATGATTTCCTCCACGCGGACAAGGGACGGATGCGGCAGTCGACCATGTTCGATGATGCTGCGTTTCACCCAGGACCACGATGCCGTTCCCACACGCAGAGGCAGAGGTGCCCGTGGGCTGCGGATGGAAGAAACAAAACCTCTTTCCCTTGGCACTGCCAACTCGGAGGGCGTGGGAATAGGACTGTTGGCAATACGTTGCGCCACCAGACGCATGTATTCATCGGGCTGACGACTCGACATGTCCTCTTTCTGCTGCTGCACAGACGAGCCACCCACAGCGGTGGTGTGAGTCGCAGCCGCGCTTGAAGAATCGTTAGGAAAACCGGGGGCCTCGGAGGGAAGGAGTGCGATTTCCCTTGTCACATCCTCGTATGTCAGGTGAGACATGCCACCTTTGAACGGGAATTGCATTCCGAGCCAAACACCGATCACCGCCAAAGCCGCGGTTGCGAGAGAAATCCAGCTCCATCCGCGATGACTGCGTTTCACGGGCAAAGGAATAGGTGAGGCTTCGTCATAACGACGAGCCGCGCTGAGTATTTTTTCACGTTGACGGGCATCGAGCGCTTCGCGCGAGCCACCCATCCATTGGGTCAACTGCTGCAAGAATTCCTGATGTTCCCTCGCCACCAACTGCATGGCGGGATCCGCGGCGATTTCTCGCTCCATCTCCGTGGCTCGGTCATGAGGCAATTCGCCCATGAGCCATGCGGTGAAATCGGGATGATCGGTTGATGTTTTCATATTTCTTCTTGGTGGGCCATTTCACGAGGAATCCACTCGCGCAGGCGTTTGATGGCGTGATGCAGAAGAAATCCCACATTCCCGCTGCTGAGACCGGTGATGCGGCTGATTTCCTCATAGCTCAAGCCTTGTTGGAATTTCAGAACTACCACTTCGCGTTGGTTCGGTGTCAGTCGCTGCAGATACAATTCCAGGCGCTCGAGCCGCTCTTCTTTTTCCAAATGATCGGAAGCCGATGGACTCACGCCGGGAATAGCATGCAACTTTTTCTCATCCATTTCGACGAGCCGCGCGTCCTTGCGCAACACGTCCAACGCGCGATTGCGGCACACGGTGAACAACCAGGTTTTCAATCCATCGCTCACCTTGGCCATATCCTGCTGGCAGAGACGGATGAAGGTGTCCTGCACCACATCCCTGGCCCGTTCCCAGTCACGAACAAAACCCTGAGCATAACCGATCAGAGGGCGCTCATATTCCTTGAGCGCCCATTCGATGAATTGTTCCTGAGTTTGCCTCATGTCCGGAAACGGGCCGGAGGTCATGCCCGTCCCTGTATCAACGTGCAAATCGGATTTTTCTTGGGACATTTTGGAGAAAATCGAAGAATTTTCCTTCGGGTAGAACTATTTCTGATGATGTCACAATCCTCACACGACAACAGCAAGAAATGACGCAATGAGCCCCGTGCCAGAAAAAACCAAGTCCTTGATTCGTTATGGCACCAACCAAGCTCGGATACGGAACCATTTTTGCTCGGGATCGAGTGCAAGAGTAAGAGATACAGTTTGACCCTCTGCGACCAAATCCTCATAACCTGGCAGTTTTTTCCACACGCCATCCTCGAGATTAGCGGCTGACTCCAACACATAATGTCGGGTGGTATTTTTATCAATGCTGCCTGAAGTATCGCGAGCGATAAACGAGAGCTGTATCGCATTGTTCGTGGAGCTCACCGTCAGCAAAGAGCCCTCTGCCTGCAGCGGGTTTGTCCCCATAATGCGCTCGTTGTGATTGCTTTCTCCATCGGCATCGGCGTCGGCTGTCGCCGGAAAAACCGTCTCGTCCGCCCACTGGGAGGGATCGAACTGGGAGCGCGCCCAGTCCTCATAGGGTAGCAAAGCTGGAGCCGCAGGAATCGCGGAAGGCGCAGCAACGGGTGCAGCTGCAGGAGCTACTACGGTCACAGTTGCCAAGGCCGACCGTATACCTTTGGTCTGCAACGGATTGGTAACCTTCACCCAATAGCTGGTGTTTGTGTTCAAGGCAGGTGTCGTGAACGTAGGTGAGTTCTCGCCCACGGGTAATGTGACATTACCCACAGGCCCCTGATACCACTGATAAGTGATGGGCTCAACACCAGTTGCGATCACACTGAGTTGTGCGGGCTGACCAGTTTCCACCGTCATAGAAAGCGGCTGGCTCACGATCGTCGCGGGAGCACCCGCAATGACGGAGAAGGTCGGGGAGTTTTCCCCATTCGGATGGATCGCATTGCTCACATTCACCCAGTAACTGGCATTCGCCGTCAAAGCTGGAGAGGTGAACGAAGATGTCGATTTGCCCACAGGCATTGAAGTATCACCCGACTCCCCTTGATACCACTTGTAAATCAATTTTGCTGTTCCAGATGCCACAACTTTCATTTTCCCCGAAGAGCCAGTTTTCACGTAGATGGGTGACGTCACACTGACGATGGAAGCCGGTATGTGAACCGTAATCTTGGCAGGCAGCGATTTACTACCCTGAGGGGATGCCTCACTTGTGACTTTAACCCAATAGTTCGTGCTGGCGGTCAGAGCTGGCGTCACCAGAGTGCTCGAATCGTCACCAATGGGTTTGGTAACCGTCCCCACATTGCCCTCATACCACTGGAAACGGAATGGCCCCGTTCCAGTAACAGCAGCCACTAGTGTAACTGCGTTGCCCGTTGCAATTGTTTGCGACAAAGGTTGCGTGGTGAAGGCGACTGGGTTCAACACCACGATGCGCGAGGTATCCGAGAACACTCCCTGAGGCGAGGCAAGACTTGAGACCTTGACCCAGAAATTGACATCAGCCTTCAATGTTGGCGTGACAAATGTGGCGGAATTTTTCCCAACGGGTCGAGTGGTGTCACCAGATTCGCCCTGATACCATTGATAGACCAATGGACCCGTGCCTGATGCCACGACTTTCAGCGATGCTGTTTTCCCCGACAAGATCCGCAGGGATGATGGCTGCGTCACAATATTGGCTGGTTGATGAACGGAAACCAATGCCACTGCGGAGTCGACCGGGGTCAAGTTCCAGGCATTGGAAACGCTCACCCAGTAACGAGTATTGGCCGTCAATGGCGGCGTAACCAGTGTGGCGGAGTCATTCAACAGAGGAAGCGACCTGTCACCCACGCTGCCCTGATACCATTGGTAGGTCATCGGCTCGGTGCCCGCTGTAACCACTTGCAAGGTGGCACTGTTACCCACAGCAATGACGGTTGAACTCGGCTGAGTCACGATGGTTGCTGGACGGTTCACCGTCACGATAGCGGTATCAGATACGGCACCCGCTGCGTTAACCGAATTGCTTACCTTGACCCAGTAACTGGTATTGGTGGTCAAAACCGGAGTGACAAAAGTAGGCGCGTTGGTTCCGACAGGATAGGATGCGTCCCCACTCGCACCACGATACCACTGATAAACGAGCGATCCAGAACCGGAAGCAGCCACCGACAAACTCGTACTGGTTCCAGTCAGGATAGACTTCGATTGGGGATGGGAAACAATGCTAGCGGGCTGTGCTACAGTGACTTGTGCGGTATTGGAGTTCACTCCCGAGGGCGCTGTCGCGCTTGTAACTCTGACCCAATACGAACTTGTCGCGCCAAGAACAGGTGTGGTGTAGGAACTCGAATCCGTGCCAACAGGTTTCGTTGTCGTGCCGGATAGGCCTTCATACCATTGATAATGATAATTTGTCGATCCAGTTACTCCTACACTCAGAGTTGTCGATGTGCCAGATGCAATAGTAATAGATGAAGGCTGCGAAGAGATGACAATACCGGCTGCAGGTGCCACATTGATGGTAAATGAACCCGTGGCCGATCTTCCAGAATAATTGGAATTTTCCCAAGCCTTGATGGAAATAGGAAAGCTTCCCGACTGTGTCGGCACCCCGCTGATGGAGTCTGTTTTGGAGTTTTTTGCGTTCGCGTGAGTAAGTCCCGCAGGCAAAGCACCAACCACCGTCCAACTTGCCGGCGTGTGACCGCCCGCACCTGTAATCTGAACCACAAAGTTGAGATTGTTGCCTGCTGTCGCACTGACGGAAGATGCCCCGGGCGTCGGCGCCGTTTGCGCTACAGCCGTGGCCCCTGATACGGTGTCATAGGCGCCGAGACCAACAACACTTGTAATCGTGAGGGCTGTCGCGTTCATTACGTGTGCCGAGCCAAGAACATTGGCTTCCGGCAGCAGCATTTGCACTATGGGTGAACGCTGGAACAACAGCAAAAGGGAGCTGGATTTAGATAAGATCCTGCGCAGGAAATGGAGTGTTTTTTTTGCATGGTTTTTCATAGCAGTAGAAATTTGGTAAGTGGTGAGATGATTCAATAGGAAGAATGTTCAGTTGCAACCGCAGCCACCACCGCCCACACCACCGCCGCCAAAGCTGGCTTCGCGAGAGAAATAGGCATGTTCGGTCATAGCTTTGAAAAGCGGATCCCTATCCGGGGCCATCAATGGTCCGGCAAGGTTGCCCCTTTCATATGGTTGAACCCGTATGAGCCGATCCGAACAATTGCTCAGAACAACAACGATGGCGGACAGGTAGAGGATTCGATCAATTTTCATAATTTGTGAATGGTCCGGATTCATTGATCCAACAGAGACTCGATCTCCTCGGCATATTCTGCCTCAGTCCTAGCACCCTTGAAGCCGCTGTGAAGAAAACGGATCACACCTTTGCGGTCTACCAAATAACTCGATGGCATCGTGGACGGCGCAAAAAAAGCAGCCGCTTTGTGCTGGGAGTCGTGCACGAGTGCGAATGGCACCTGTTGTCTGGCGATGAATGCCTGATGCTTCGCGGCGTCATCATCGACTCCGACGCCGATGATCACCAAACCTCTTGCCGCATATTTTTGATGCAATCGGGCCAATGCGGGAAATGACGCCTTACAAGGTCCGCACCAGGAGGCCCAAAAATCAACCAGCACCACTTTACCCTTGGTATTAGGGACTTTGGCACCAGGAAGTAATCCGGATAATTGAGGCATGGACTGCCCCACCTCGGTTTTTGCGAATGATGTATTGGCAAAAGCCAGCAGCAATCCGCAAATCATTGTCATAGTTTTTTTTATCATATTCTTATTTTGTATCTTGGTTGGTATTTTTATAAGTATCAAGCAGCCACCACCTGTCGTCGGATAAAACCCTGCGTGCTTTCAAATCCGTCGTCATCCCTCACACAGGCATCCAGACCCGGCGAGCATGCGGCGAATCGCAATCCTTCTTTGCGGCCCATGACAAATATCGTGGTGCTGTAAATTCCGGCTTGCAAACAACTCGGAGCGCAAACGTTGACAGAACGCATACCGTTTGCCACAGGCCACCCCGTGCGTGGGTCGATGATGTGACCGTAACGTTTGCCCATGTGTTCGAAACGGCGCACATAATCACCCGACGAGCATAGCGCAAAACCAGAAACCGCGACACCGCCCCAACAAGCGCCGGGATTCATGGCATCTTCCAGACCCACATGCCAGAAAGGATGGACGCCATTGCCTCCTGAACCGTAAATGTCACGGCCGAGATCGATTAGCGCATCCTTGATGCCATAGTTCCGGGCGATTTCGGCGAGTTGATCTACGGCATATTCTTTGCCGAATCCACCGAAATCGAGACCCATTCCCTTTTGAGGTAGAAAGACCCTAGTCCTGTCACGTTCAATCTTGTGCCATCCCGTCAAGGAATGGGCCCGAGCGACTGACTCTTCATCTGGTAGGGAGTTTCTGATTTTTTTCCAATCCCAGACATTCAACAAAGGCAACATACTGGCATCGAAAACTCCTTCCGTGAGGCGATGCAACCGATCGGCCATTTCCAACATTTCATGCATCTCCGGATCAATTTCCACCGCACAAATACCAGCAGACTGATTGATGCGCGAAACGAGCGAATCGGGGCGAAAGCGCGAATACTTAGCCTCAAACATGGACAACCATTCCAACGAAGCGGCCAGATACCGCATGGCATTCTCCTCATTCACTTCACGGAACTGAAGCGCACAAGGCGTTCCCAAGGCGTAAAACTCCAGTTTTCTCACGCCGCGCGCGTCTGGATGAATCACGATTGATGAATGGTTGGATTTCATGAGTTTAGAAGGTAAGGAGAATTCCCATGGTCCAGATATCAGCTCGGATATACGATGCGGAAGGAGCCACAAGATTTCCTAAACCGTTCATCTGATAGTTTTCGTATGCAAAAGTAGCGGCTGAATAGTCATTGAACTGATAGCGAACCTTGAGCCCACCGCTAATCGCCTCGAAGGACGAAAGACGGTAGTCCGAGGAGTAGTTCGGTCCGCTACCGTCGGGATAATCGGACGGATTTTCAACGGGAATATCATCTAGCGAGTTGGTGAAAAAATCCGCAGCATTCTGGTGGTAATAGCGTATGAATGGAGTGATTTGCCAAGAGTCCCCCACCGCTTGACGCCACTCCAGTTGCAAGGTTTGTGAGAGAACTCCATAATCGTCATGCGAAAAACGAAAAACGGTGTCAATGGCACCGCGCACGGATTCCACATAGTGTGTCGCCTGAATCTGCAAAACCTCACGAAGACGGGTCGCGGGACGATTTTCCGCATACATATTGACCACGGGGATGCGTGTATCATCGGGCAAAATCAATGTATCCGTTCTCTGTATGGCCTTGTATTGGTCATTGAGATAGCCATCGCTGTAACCGAGAGTCAGGTTAGCCGAGACCGTTGTATTTTTATCCACTAGCTGGGTAAGACCAAGGAAAAGATCGTAGTTTTTCTTTTTCTGATCATGGATGCCAATCACTCTGACATCGTCATCTAGGAAATTCAGACCATAGCGGATCAATGTATTTTTCTGATTCAGTTCCCATGTATCACTGATAGCGTAGCCATAGGAGAGATAGTCTTCTTCCTCACTGCGCGAAACTTCCAGTTCGACGCGGTGATCGCCAAATTGCCTTGAAATAGCGCCCAATATCCCGTAGCGCACGTCTTCAATGTTGGCTAAAAACGGCTGAAGTCCGCCGGGCAACGCTCCCGTGGGAGAGGAACCACTGATCGCATCACGAAGATATTGAAATCGAAAGGATGTCTCGGTATCGATATCGAGAACTCCTCTCAGATAGAATGACTCGATCCGCATGCGTTCGGCATGCTCCTGATAGAGCTGGTAGCTCATATCATAACGCTGTGCATCGAGGATTTCCCACTCGTAGGCACCCGATGAAAAGGTCAGTATGGGGCTAACCATACTGCCACATGCTTTCCATGAAATCCGGGGATGAAGAATCAACATCTCCCTCCATCTTATGGGCGGAAGCGAGGTGTTGTTGCGAAATGAAAACGTCATAACAAAATTGGTGAGTCGGATGGATTGAGCAAAACGCTTTTGAAATCTCTTGATTCCATGAGAAGAACCAGCAAAAGAGTGTGAGAAAAGCTCGAAAGTGGAGCTGCATAAATCAAAAAAAACGGCAACTGCCGCAAAAAGTCCCCTCCCAAAGAAGCGCATCAAGCATTGCACTGCCCTGCGCACCCCGTGAAGTGGCGATCGGGTCACTCATACCAGCAGAACAATCTGCCTTAATCCTGGGGGTATGGAGTTAATCCGTTGAACCCTATCATGATGAATCACCAGAGGAGAAGTATGATTGATCTTCACCATGGATTTGTCCGACCAAAACGGCAAAACACAATAGAATACTCCAACTATGTGATCGAGAGTTTTTCTGAATGAATCTGAAGGCGCCACGGAACGTGAGAAGCTCAGCTTGTGATCCTTATCTGATTCCTGTTGAGCGTCAAATCCGATAAACAAATCAAGACCTGCGCCATGTGGCTTGGGATAATCGTGATGACGGAGAGTAATCGTAAGAACACCATGATTTTCCGATATGAGAACTTCATGACCTCTGTCCCAGTTGGCAAAAAGGCAAGTAACAAGAGGTAATACCGGTATCTGCGCGAGGCAAAACAGGAATACAATCAAAGTCCTATATACTTTTCCGTTCAAGCTACACTACACCATTCCCAAAGAGTATCCGGGAGTCAATCCGAAAAATTCCGGCCAAGAAAAAATCCCTGATATTTGCCAGAAACAACCTTGATGAGATTGCTGATTGGTTCATCCCAAAAGCGCTTTGATGACCTTGGTGCCGCCCTTGGTTATGTTGCTGAGGCGTTGCATGGCGCCTTGATGCGGGTAGGTAAATTTTTCGTGATCGAATCCTAACAAATGCAGCATGGTCGCGTGAAAATCGTGCGCGGACACCTTGTCAATCATCGCCTCGTATCCGATCGGGTCGGTTTCTCCGTGACTGTAGCCAGGCTTGACTCCCCCACCCGCCATCCACAGCGTATAGGCTCCGGGGTTGTGATCCCGACCGACGTGACGCATTTCCACACCTCCGCGGTTTTCACGCATCGGCGTACGACCGAACTCACCCGACCAGATGACCAACGTATCATCGAGCAATCCGCGCTGCCGAAGGTCCTTGATCAATGCCGCGATCGGCTGGTCGATTTCCTTGCACTTTTCTGTAAAACCCTGGCGCAAGTCGGTTTGTGGACCGGTGCCGTGGGAATCCCAACCCCAATCGAAGAGCTGAATGAAACGCACACCGCGTTCGGCCAATCGACGTGCCAGGAGGCAATTGTTCGCAAAGGATTCCTGACCGGGCTTGGTGTTGTAGGCTTGGTGCACGGCCTCGGGCTCCTGCATGATATCAAAGGCATCCGACGCATGGATTTGCATACGATAGGCCATCTCGTATTGGGCGATGCGGGTCACCGTTTCAGGATCACCGACTTCCTTGGCGATCTGAGCGTTGATGTCCGAGAGAGCATCGAGCGTACGACGACGCAGCGACTGGGAGACGCCTTCTGGGTTTTTCAGGAAAAGCACCGGCTCGCCCTGCGAACGGCATTGCACTCCCTGGTAGACGGAGGGCAGGAAACCGGAGCCCCAAACCGACTTGCCCGCATCGGGATTCACACCACCTGAAGTCATCACGATGAAGCCCGGTAGATTCTGATTTTCGGAACCAAGACCATACGTCGCCCATGATCCTGCCGAAGGCCAACCCAGCTGAGGGGATCCGGTATGCACGAGCAATTGGGCCGGCGCGTGATTGAACTGATCGGTGTGCATCGATTTCACAATGCACAGCTCATCGATCACCGTCTCGAGATGGGGCAGTCGATCGGAGATCCATTGACCGCTCTCGCCCGCCTGATGGAAGGGAAAGCGCGATCCCAGCATGCGCGGCACCCCCTGAATAAAGGCGAACTGTTTGCCAGCGAGGAATTCCTGCGGACATTCCTTGCCATCGAGTTTTTCCAATTCCGGTTTGTAATCGAACAATTCCAACTGGCTCGGCGATCCGGCCATGTGCATGAAAATGACGCGTTTGGCCTTGGGGGCAAAGTGTGAGAGATCCGGCAACAACGGTTGGGCTGGATCCTTCTTTATGGCGGAGGATGCACCCCAGCTCAACCCCTGTGAGGCCAACCACAGTCCGCCGAGACCGACCGAGCAGCGGCTCAGAAAATGCCTGCGGGTCAAATGTTCCAGTTGCAATTGTTGCATCATAAAAGTAGATGGTTCGTGATTAACGATTGATTGCGCTATCGAGATTGAGCATGGTGTTAGCGACAATTACCAAGGCCGCTTCCCACGGAGTGGGTGCAAGTTTCTGCATTTCCTTCGGTTCGCGCGCGAACTCAGCGCTGGCATCGGCATGCAGACGGCACAGCGCTTCGATCACAGCTTGTGGTGCCTGTTGCAAGGTCAGCCATTCGTAGCCCTGCATCAATTGGGCGGGCAACTCGGAGGCCGATCCGCTCATGCGTTTGGCAAATGCCTGGGCCATTTCCATGAATGCCGGATCATTCAGAGTCACCAGAGCCTGCAGTGGGGTGTTTGAACCGAGTCGCCGTGGAGAACATACATCGCGACTGGGAGCATCGAATGTGAGAAATGCGGGATAGCCACTGGTGCGTTTGCTATACGTGTATACGCCGCGGCGATAACGATCCTCGCCTGACGAAGTGGTCCATTTGGCGCCGTTGTAGACCGATTTCCAAATGCCCTCGGGCTGTGGAGGAAAGACCGGCGGTCCGAATTGCTTGCGGGACAATAGGCCCGAAACCAACAAGGATTGGTCGCGCATCATTTCCGCCGTCAACCGCAGCCGTGGTCCGCGTGTGAGCCACTGGTTGCGTGGATCTTTTTCTAGCAGCGCGGGTCTAGCTTTGGATTGCTGACGATAGGTCGAAGACAGCACAAGCTCCTTGAGGAAGGGCTTGATGTGCCAGCGGTGATGCTTCTGCAATCGCAAGGCGAGGTGATCGAGCAATTGCGGGTTGGTGGGTGGAGTTCCAGATGTGCCGAAATCTTCCTGAGTTTCGACGATGCCGATGCCGAAGAGCTCAGCCCATAAGCGGTTGGCCAGAACGCGTGCGGTCAGAGGATTTCGCTCGCTCATCAACCACTGCGCCATATCGATGCGGGAAAGACGATCGGATTTTTGCGGAGGAGCGAGAATTTCCGGCATGCCGGGCTGCACCGATTCGTCGCGCGTCGACCGATTACCGCGGATGAACACACGTGTATCGCGTCGTGCCGAGGCGTTGCGTTCCTTCATCACTGGCACCATTTGTCCGGGGATGGACTGATATTGCGCATTGAGTTGGGAGTATTGCTCCCAACGCTGAGCCCGTTCGGGACGATTCACCCACTGCTGCAGGGAGGGATTGTTTGAAAATGATAGACGGAATTTTTTCAATATCGAAGGCTGGTTGTCAGAATTGCAGGAAAGGGCGTGATAGAGACTAATTTCCAACTGGGAACCTGTCGGAGCGGCAACCGCCTGCTCGGGCACAAAGACACACCAGCGCGGTGAACGTTGTGCGGGATAATCACCGAAACCAGGGGCACCTTGGCGTATCGCCTCGTTCGGATCAAAGGGCCCTGAGATCGAGTCCGCGATCACCTCCTTGAGTTTGATCTGCTCGCGACGTCCGTCCGGATGAATCAACCAGACATGAAAATCGCCGCAAACTGCAGCCAATCCCGACCACTCCCTCGGATCATCCGACAGGGGTAAAATGTCGAGCCGAATCGCCGCGAACGACTGCGCCGGAAAGGTCAGGGTATACGACGAATTCGTCGGATTGGTACCGGACGAATAAAACAAACCATCTTCCTTTTGGGCGATGCCTCCGGTTGCGGCGGAGGCTTTGGTAGCAGTGGATTTCCAGATCTGATAATCGTTGATGCCGCGTGCGACGACCAGTGCCTCGTCATTGATTCGCTGGCGCAACTCGCTTCGCTCCTTTTCCAGGCGGGATACTTCGGCTTGACGCGCGGGATCGTTGGCCACCTTGGTATTGGGAAAATCATCATTGGTATCCCCATCCTCGGTGTTGTCAAAAAACGCCATGAAACGATAGTAGTCTTCATGCGGGTAGGGATCGTATGGATGGGAGTGACATTGCACGCAACCGAAGGTCGTGGCCTGCCAGGTGGTCCAGGTGGTGTTGATCCGGTCCATGACAGCAGCAATGCGATACTCCTCGTCATCGGTACCACCTTCGGTGTTGTTCATCGTGTTGCGATGAAAGGCCGTGGCGACGAAATCATCGGGCGCGGGATCGGGTATCATGTCCCCCGCCAGTTGTTTCAACGTGAACTGGTCAAAGGGCATGTCGCTGTTGTAAGCGCGGATCAACCAATCGCGATACGGCCAGATGGTTCGGCCCGGATCTTTTTCAAAACCTTTGGTGTCTGAATATCGTGCCAGATCCAGCCACATGACCGCCCAGCGCTCGCCGAAATGAGGCGATGCGAGCAAG
>JBJOMZ010000030.1:0-23687 GCA_046052105.1 Verrucomicrobiota bacterium
TTTCAACGAGGTGCGCGCACTGGTCGTAGAAGGTCGCTGGTCCATCGCTGGAGGACAATGGATCCAACCGGATGCAAATCTCCCCACGGCTGCTGGATGGCGCAAGCAAATCGAACTGGGCCAGCGTTATTTCATGGACAAGTTCGGCATCAGTCCCAAGGTGGGATACAATGTCGACACCTTCGGTCATCCAGCCACCCTGCCCGACTTGCTCAACGAATTCGGCTACCGCGGCTATGTGTTTCACCGCCCTAACGAAAATCAGGTGAGCCTGCCCGCTCAGACTTTCCGCTGGCAGGGTAGCGGTGGATCGGAGGTCATCGGTTACCGCATCGCGCCGTGTTATGTAACAAGAAGCGACGATCTTCATGGGCAGATCGATTTATCGGTCAAAGCCGCCGATCCGGCATTCGGCCACACGATGATGTTCTACGGTCTTGGCAATCACGGCGGAGGTCCAACCAAGGCCACCATTGAATGGCTGTTGGAGCATCGGCACGCGCTACCGGACATCGAACTGCGATTCAGCACCGTGGATGACTTTTTTGCGGAAGCGGAACTCCGCCGTGATTCGATGCCCGTGGTCGATTACGAATTGCAAAAAACCTTCCCAGGATGTTACAGCGTCATGCATGACGTCAAGCAGATCCAGCACCGTGGTGAGCGGTTGCTGGAACAAGCCGAGGAATTGGCGCACGCCTTCCACACCTGTCAGGCGGATCAAGACGACTCCATCACGCGCATCAACCAAGCATGGAAAGACCTGGCATTCACCCAGTTTCACGACATTCTGGCAGGCACCAGCATCCCCTCTTCCTATATCTCCACCCGACACATGCAGGGCCGGGCCTGCATCATGGGCGAAGAGGAAATCGTCCGTATCAGTCGTCGCCACGCGCGCGCCACACTTCCCGGCGAAAACCAGCAACGACTCGTTCTGTTGAATGGTTCCGCTCAGGAGTTTGACGGTCATGTCGAGTGCGAACCATTCATCGACTTCGATGATTGGGGCGATCGTTGGTTTGCCGACGAAAACGGTAATGCTGTCCCCTTTCAACTGATCACCTCCGAACCAAACATGGGCCCCATGGTATACAGGGCTGTTCTACCCATCCGCATACCGGCCCAGGGTCAGCGCATCCTGCGACTGCGATCCGGCGATTCACCGAACGCACCTATCACAAACACTTGCTCCGAACACAAGGCCTTTGATGCCACTCATCTGGAAGTCAAAACCAACACCACGGGTATCGGCTCGATCCGATGGAAAGGCCGCGAACTCCTCGGAGCCGATGGTTTGTCCTTCCATTTGCGCGAAGATCATGGCGACACTTGGGTTTTCCATCAGACGGGCTTCAATGAACCCATCTCGTCCCGCCTTGATGGATTGGAATGGACCGAGGAAGACCACGGACCGCTTCGCCAGCGCTCGTTTGCTGAAGGGAAAATCGGCAACTCCTCAATCCGTATTGCCGTAACGCAGTATGCCGGCCAACCGGAAGTCCACCTCCACGTCCAAGTGATTTTCTCAGAACAATACAAAATGCTGCAGATGCCGTTGCAGTTGGCAAACGTTCCTATTGGCTGGAACAGCGGGCTGGCGGGTGGATCGGTAAAACGCTGCCCGACTACGGATGAAATGCCGTTCTGCGGATGGGATAGTGTTCAAGGTGATGACTACAGCATGAGCCTTCACACTCCTGATGCCTACAGCTCGCGGGTATACGGAAATGAATGGCAATTCTCATTGCTCCGCTCACCGCTGATGGCATGGTCCGGCGATACCGAATTGCCTCCCGCATTCTCACGACGCCACACCGACCAAGGTTGGCATGACTTTCATTTTATCCTGCGGGTCGAAGATTCTTTGGATACCATTCGTTGCGCCACAGTCTCCGACCACCAGGCCAAACCGCCGGTGGTGTTTGATCACTACGTCGGAATGAATCGACCGGCTTGGGGCAATGCACCACCGCGAAGATTGTGGACACCGGACATCCCTCATGCCCGTAGCCTCGGGCACATGAAGCATCTCGATGCCATCGCCAACGAAGGACGAAACTGGGAGGAGTCACCTCAATAAATTCCCTCTCAACGATTTCTCATCCATGATACTCGCAGCAGACTTTGGAGGAACCATCGTAAAATTAGGGTTACTTGAAAAAAACGATGTATTAATCTACCGACAGATCAAATCCCCATCCTCGCGAAATTCAGCTGAATGGCTGCCTACCATCAAGAATCAGGTAGAAGAAATGTGCCAGTCATTGGTCAAAAAAATCGGCGACCTTGAGGGTATGGTTTGGGCCATGCCCATGGTGATTGATCCCGGACTACGACGTGCGAGCAGAACCTTCGGCAAATTCGATGACGTGCTCCACGAGGATTTCGCGCAGCGAGCCGAGGCCGTATTCGGACTACCCTTGTTGTTGGAAAATGACGCGCGCGCCGCGGCTCTGGGCGAATGGCAGTTTGGTGCGGGAAATGGTTGTGACGACGTGGCCATGATTACACTGGGCACAGGAATCGGCACCGCAATCATTCAGCATGGCCTGCCACTGCGGGGAAGAAGCGGCATGGCCGGCAATCTCGGAGGTCTGTCCATCACCCATCTGGGCACATCGGATCACCATCGGGTGGCGCCGGGTTGCATCGAGGGATTCGTCGCGTCCTGGGCGATTCCTCAGCGTGCCGCAGACATGCCAGGCTTTTCCCGAAGTTCGCTGTCAGGTTGCGAACTCATCGACTATCGCACAATATTTTCACACGCGGAAAAAGGCGATCTACTTTCGATCGAACTGCGCGAACTCGCCATCGAAGCCTGGTCCGCGCTGGCGTTGAATCTCATCCAATCATTCGATCCTGCCCGCGTCATTGTCGGCGGAGGGATCATGGCCTCGGCCGATGCCATCCTGCCCAAAATGCGGGAGTTCATGCAACGCCACTGCATTCAATGCGGTGGTGATGTTGACATCGTGCCCGCGCAACTCGGTGATCAAGCGGCCCTGCTTGGTTGCGAATGGATCTGGAACCAAGAGAAAATCAAGGCGTTGCCGGTTCATCCCCTTTCACATCCGGCATGATCCGCTCATCGACGGATTGATAGGTCAATCGCCCGCTTTCACCACGATAGAAAAAGATATAACAACGGCTGTCTTTTCGATGAGGCCAGCGGGTGTCGTAAAACGGACGCACATTACCTTCCTCCTGATAGTAAAAAGTCACCTGATAAAAAGGCTTCTCTCCTTGTGCGGGAGGTTTTCCGAACACTGATTTGCGCGGCGGGATGATCACCTTGGAACCGCCCAAGGAAGCGCCGATGACGACATCGGACGCGTTGAAAAAAAGCAAAGCGTCCGCGTCGAAACGGGATTCCTTCGCCAAAATGACATGGGCGCGGAACGTATCTTTGACAGGTTCCAGCAGCAGGATAAAGTCATCCCCTTGCTCTGGCAACGTGACATTTCCAAGAGCACGGTATCCGATTGGTTGGCTTTTGTCGGGAACGGCGAGTGAGAAAAGTCGAGCGGGCGCTCGAAAAGGTTCACTGAGACCACGCGCGCCGATCAATACGGCTTGGCCCACAGTTTCCCCTGCCATGAGATGCAGTGTGGCCACTGTACCGCCGGGCACTAGCAGCAAGGCTCGAAGGCGCAAAGATGATTTTTCTTCCGCATGACTGCTGCTTGAGTTGAGCCATCCTAACAGGAAGAAAAATTTTATCATGCAAACAAAAAACCATCGAAAAAAACTACGCATCAAAAAAATCATATGATTTCATTTTGTGAGAGATAGCGGAAGGAAATCATCAAAAAACGTCGTCCGAAAACCCGGTTTACCGGCGAATTCAAAGGATGCTGATAAGCGGAGTCCGTGGGATCGATGAAATCAGGTACACGTTGCACCACCGCTTCGCACCAAGCGCGCGCGATCACATTCGAACCGCCCTCATCCCGTGCGTCGCCGTAGGCGCGGATCACAAAGGTATCGCCGCGCACATGCAGCAGCGGACCCAAGGTCGTCAAAAGATCCGCTTGTTTGACATAGCCGGGTGCGCAGACCGCTTTTGCGCCAGCTTCCGCTTCCGGAAAAGCGAAGCCCTGCGCCACGGCATCCCCCAGGGCCAGAGCACGGTTATTGGATCGATAGGCACGATTGATCGAAACCGCCTCATCGTCCAAAGCGCACTGCAGTGCGCCGGCAAGTGCGAGATTCTTATCCGTGCCGGGTCGACGGTTGACAAAATCAGCAAGCGAAAGAAAAGGACCACGGAGTCGAACCTGCTTAACGATCGCGCGCGCCAACTCCTCGATTTGCTGATCATCCAAGCCACGAAATCCTTTCCACTGATCGCCGCTCGAAGGATCAGCTAGGCCACGTGGATCGATCTCGCCGGCACCGGGCACGAGCAAAGAAGCAACAGGCGTGTTCTTCGTTGCCATCAATTCGCTGCGATTCCCGAGTGATGGCGTCGTCGCCACAGGAACCGGCGCTCCCTTCAAGCCTGAGAGCACGGCCCTCCAAGCGGCTTCCGATGCGCTGTTGACATTGAACATCCCATCCACCATCAGGAACGATGCAGTTTGCGCCGCCGCATCCGGTGCCGGTCGGTTCGTCGGAAACAGACGGTTGATGATGACTGAGGAATCCGAGCACCATGGTTTCATCCGCTCATTGGGAAGCGGTTGGTATTGATTTTGATCCGATGTTAGGAATTTTGTTAGACGTTCCTTCTGCTCGCGATAGGCGGTGCTCTCGCCTCGATGAGCGGAAGTCGTTTGAGGAGAAATGGATGAATAAAAATACGAATCCCAGAGCGCCAGGTTCGCCAAATACGAGTGGTCGGCCGCATCCCTCTTGGCGAGGACACCGCGAACTTCCGATGGCGCGAAACAGGATGGCGCGAATGAATTGGAAATCGCGTGGCTCACCGAAGGCTGCAGAAACCAGGAGCGCTCGCCACGTGCTTGACCGAATCGCGTTCCTTCCGCCGCTGCGTGTTGCAGGGCACCCAACGAGTGAATCGGCGCACGCGGGATGGATCGGGTCATGACATGAGAAACACCACCGAAGGCGCCATATTCCGCACCGTAATATCCCAATCCGTCCGCATTGCATTCAATGATGGGACTGTTCAAACTGTTCACCCGCCTCATCCCTACTTGCAGAGGTGAGGTGCGCATGATGTCGCTCGATAAGTTGAAGAGATCTTGGGATACCGACGTAGCATTCGCGCGCAACATCGCCCGCCCAGTAAAACGCGTTCCCGAGCTCGCATTGGCGGAAAACATCGGATCCGACTCAGTTCTCAGTCCATAGGTAAAAACACAGATCGGCCACTTCGAGCCCTCCAATTCTGCGATCGTTTTTGATGCCGATGCATCCAGTGGTATGGGTGGGAAGACCTTCGGAAATTCAGAAGCGGAAATCGCACTCTCACCCGCCATGCGAGAATACAACAGATCGATGTTAAAACTTCCCACGTAGTTGGTCTTTCCAGAAGAATCCACCAACTCACCGATATTGTAGCTCCAAAGAAACATACCGGCATCGCTTTTCACGGAATTGGGAGTCATGGAATACGTGATACGCTGGGATCCGGTCATCATGGCTGGGTTCGTCTCATAAGGGATCGGATACGCATAGCCCGAGGCGAACTCCCATCCCAGCTTGCCGTCAAATTGCCACACTCCCTTGCTGGGGTTTTTGATCGTTTCACCGAATCCCTGGGCGATGACCTGCACTTCACCGGGGCGCATCACGAGGTTTTGCACGCGACCGACCTGGCCATAAAAGAAGAACAACCGATCATTGGACAACTGCTTGATCGATCTGCTGAATGATGTCTTGCTGCCCACAGGCCCCTGGGCCAACTGAAGGTTGAGATCATAGGGGATCGCCCAACTTTTGAACGTCGCAAACGCGGAAGGCGGGACGCGAAGGCAGACATCAAAGGGATTCCAAATGGTGAAAACAGGATCCGCCACAAGAAAAAGATCATAGACCTTTTTTCCATTATCCATTCGGCTCTTGCTGATCAGGGAGTAGAGCAACGTAAGTTGCAATCTCGGCAGATGCTTGTAAGAAATGAATGGATCACTTTTCTGATCCGTGGTCACCAGAAATGGCACGCCTCGGGGAATCGTCTTACCGTCGGCATGCTGGGATGGAGTTCCCGGGTATTCCAATTCGGCCCAGATGTTATGATCCGTCCAGAGCTCCCCGAGATTGATACCCGGAGTGGCGCCAGCGGTATAGAGCGGAGCCACTTGGGGAGAACTGACACTAGGCATCGGAGTTTCTAACAAAAAACTCAGATCCTTGCGAAAACCTCCTGCCCGCACGTTTGTCAGCAAACCAAGAGACGTTGTGGTCGCATGATGAAACACTGGGGACGTGGGGGCACCCAACAAATCCGTCGTCGAAGCGGATACCAAACGATCGAGTCTGGAGTCATCTGGCGCGATCGCTTGATTCATTAAAAACACCTCATGGGACGCACGCGGTGAGGCCTGCAAACGGGCCGCCGCTGACTTCACATCGGTTGCAGACCGAACGGATCCACCCAGTTTCGCCTTCATATTTTGCTCCCCTACCCACCATGCGCAACTACCCTCGGGCGCTTTGACCCGACCCGCCTTGATCGCATTGCATCCGGCATCTGCTTTGACCAGTGTCACGGTATCGGGCGAGGCCTCGCCATCCCGCATGGCAAGAGAATCCCGGACTTTACTTGCATCACCGGATATCAACCAACGCCGGAATGATGGGTCGGGACGTTTTTCCGATCCCTCCGGCCAGGAATGATAAACGCCCAACCATTGCTGCCCCGCGGACCTGTCGCCAGTCGCAAGTTTCTGACCACCCGGAGCAGAGATTCTTTGGTCGGGTCCGAGTTCTTTTTGCAATTCCCCCATCGCCAGCATCAGCGCGAGACGGGCATTCGCCCGCGCCCTTGCCTGCGCAATGCCGCTGGCACCCGATCGCAAGGATGCCGACGATAGACTCAACATGCCCACTGCTACGAGCGAGATGAGAACCATCAAGGAAATTGTCATGACGAGAGTGAATCCCCGTCTTCTTCGGACGAATTTCTTATGGCTAAAAGCTGTAGGTTTCGATAATCCCATACACCCATTCGATGCAACCGTATATTTCAATGGTCTATGAATCAGATATTCCGATACTTTCCTAACAGCATTCATGGTGCCTCAGTAGGAGGGTTCAGCATCACGGCACGAATGAACTGCCGGGACGCATGACCCACGGGTGTCGCGCTCCGGAACAACAGATGGTTTTGCTCATCTTCCACCACCACGCAATGAGGAGATCCGGTTTGCCAGGAAGAAAGATCGGAGGAAATCGAGCCAAGAAATTGCAAGCCACGCCGACGGTCTCTGGGCAAAACATATTCGAGATAAGACCCTTCATTCGCCGCATAGAGACGCATGGTCGGGCGGACGACCGAAGATACCGCCCGGGGATCTGTTCCGTAGGCATATTCCCACATCGTCGAAACCCCGTCGCCATCCGCATCATGGCTCCACTGGCTCGCAGGAAGAATCAACGACGGATCGGTGATCCCGAAAGTTCTGTAGCGCCAAGACTCAGGAGCAAGCAAATCCTCCGTCACAGCTGCATCTCCTGCCGCGTTATAACTTGCCACTTCGATGACTATATCCTGAACTCCAGGATCCAGATCTGTGGTGACAGTGGTCGTTCCGGGCGGCAGCTCCGCAATGATTTCCGGCGTTCCACCATTGATTTTTTTGCGCACCACATATCCCAACTCGGTGTTGGCAGCATCAGTCCAGTCAAGTTTCAAGGTGTTGATTCCTTGAAATTGCTTGCTCAGTGACGCAGGTGCTGTCGGCTTCTCTGCAACGGACGGTGCAAATTCCGAAGAGCCATCACTCAATTGCCGGAAAGGTCTTCCCGGTATGCCGCCGATGTAATGCGCCAAACGCTTTTTCAATTGATAGGCAGTGGCTGGATCCTGACCGTATAGGTTGCTCATCTCAGTCGGATCATTGACCAAATTGTAGAGTTGATCGTCGGCAAAGTAATTCGGATTCGTAGAGGCAGCCCCCGCACCAAGCCCACTGTTATTGACATAATAGGGTTTAGCAATCGTCTCACCCGTCAACTGGGAATTCACACTATACTCGGGCCAGCGATATCCATTGGCGATTTGCTGGTAAATCGTCGGCGTATAACGAACCGCAATGTATTTCCGGGTCTTGGTGCGCACACTGCGCGCGTAGCCGATTTCACAGAACACGTCATCGCGCACTGCGGCGCTGCTACCACCCAACACCGATACCAGGCTAACGCCGTCCACAGGAGCCGTAGGCAGATTCGACGCAGCGGTCAAAGCCAACAAGGTAGGTGCAATATCGACATGACTCACAATCTCACCATAGGTGCGCCCCGGTGACGAAATTCCGTTGGGCCAATTCATGACTAACGGCACTTTCATACCGAGATCGTACAGCGATGACTTGCCCCACACCAAAGGACCGCTGAGGGTTTTTTCGCCATGATCCGATGTAAAAATGATCAACGTGTCATTGCGAATCCCATGCTGGTTGAGCTTGTTGAGAAGCGCTTTGACCGAATAATCAAGCCAAGTCTCTCGGGCGGAAATCAAATCCTTGCCCGCAGCAGTCACCTCGTTGATGATGGCTTGCCGCGAGGGCATGAACGAATAATCCTCATTGGGCAAGTATCCTGCGCTGGTGTAACCATTATTCGCCCGCAGAGTGTAATCGAGATTATTGTTCACTGGGCCGTGATTGATGGTCGGAGCCATATAAAGAAAAAAACGATTGGTACGATTTTCATCTATGAAACGCAATGCTCGGCTTGTGATCCATTCCTGGTTGTGCACATTGAGTTTGTCACTGTAGAGCTCTTTGAGATTGGCATGATAAAACGCGTCCACGTAGTCGAATCCATGCTCACGCATCATCTGGCAAACAACCCTGTGATTGTGTTGCATCGCTCCATTTACTGTCGTGTTGGCCGCGGGATCGACGGTTTTACCGTAGGTCAGCAAGCCTTTAGCAGCCCATTTCGTGGTATCTTTCAATTCATCATCCAAGACATGGGATTTGCCGACAAATCCGGTGCGATAGCCCGCTTGTTGTAGCCAAGCACCGATATTCTGACGATCGTGTTCCAAGTCTGTATCGGACACACCGAACCTTCCCAATGTGCCCAGCGGATAGAGTGTAGTGAAGTTTTCGCTGGTGTTTCGCGAGGCCCAACGGCTCGTAAGTAGGGAATATCTTGACGGCCCGCAAACGGTCGAGGCTGCCATCGCCGTCGTGAAGCGAATTCCCGACGACACGAGTGAATCGAGAGTCGGCGTCAGACAATTTCTGCCATCGAAACCGAAGTGCTGCCCTCCCGCCATGTCGTCGACATTGATGATGATGATGTTAGGACCGGACGCCGCGGTTTGTGACAGCACTTCATAGTATATCGATGTAGAAGTCGCCACCAATGCGAGGCGACGATCTGCGGGCAAATGGAAATTTCTCACTCTGATGCCAGCGGTCGATCCGGAAAACGATCCGAAATTGGCCAGCGTGAAACGATCGCCCACTTGAAATGCGCCTGTGTAATTCGATCCGTCGAGAATCCACTCCGACCCTTGATCCAGCACCAACCGCGCGACACCAAGCTCCAGTGGCCTGCTACCGGTTTGGCCCGGCTTGGTTTCAACGATCCCCGCCGACCCCACCGCGAACTCGTCGGCAGACGATGTGCCAGAATACAGAAAAGAGATCGATGATCCATCCATCACCAACCGCGATATTTTCGTTAGATCACGTCCAATGGTCATGGATCGCATCGATAGCGACGCACTGCCCGATAGAGTCAGCGCGCCACTGAGCAAACGCAGTTCGTCAGGACCGGAGGTAACGGAGCTTTGAATGGCAACGTTATATCCGTCAATGATTGCATCAGCAGGAGCGATCGGAACACCGTCGGGATTCCAATTGCTGGCCGTGGTCCACAGTCCGTTTCCACCACCGTTATCAAACCCCTCGGCTCCGCTTGGCGGGCTGCTCGCGGCAACTGGGGCGAATGTGAATCCTGCCACACCGGCGCCTGTTGTCGCACCGATGCCCGGAATTTCCCGGAAACTCAATGATGCTCCTGATGACAAACGGAACTCGGGCAAAACGACGCTGCCTGTTGCACTCGTGAGGTTGGGAGAATCACTCGACGCGGTTCCGTTCGATACACGAATGTCTGCGCCTGCGCCTTCGATGTAGGACCAACTTTTCAGTATCAGCTCGAGACCGGTTGGCGCGGTCAAGGTCCAGCTGAGAATTTCCGGAGTGGACGTGGTGTCACCCGTGCCGTAGTTGAGCCCATCCACCCGGTTCGAATTTTCCCCTTGGATGCCAATTCCCCCACCTCCGAGTTCGCTGATAGCAAGATTGGCGGCGGCTCCGTTGTATGTGGCACTCCCTTTGAGAGTGAATGTTTCTCCTAACAAGGCAGGATCAGCAACAGAACCGGCATTCGTCCTGTCCCACTCGTTAACGGTCGCCACGAATGTCGCGTTCGTACTGGTGGTCGAAGCGTCAACCGAGATAATTCCCGCATTGTTAATGGCGAATGCCAAGCTGATCGTCGCCAAATTGCTCCCCGACAATACATACGATGGCGAAGGACCAAATCCAGCCCCGCTGTTCGCAAAACTTACCACCGTGTCCACAGCAACGCGGGGAATCTCTAACAGATCAAACGTTAAACCAGAAAGCACAAATCCTTGCGCATCCGTGTCCGACGAAGAATCGATGCTGAATGTGCCGTTCACCCCTTGTGCCGAGACGTCGAGGGTTCCAGACGTCCCATACAGTGTATATGACGTGGTATTGAGACTTAGGGAGGTATTTGCCGCTGTGGTGGCATTGGCATAGTCCAGTTCCAGCAGTTTGAATTTCGAACTCAGCCCGCTGATTGTCGCAGTCACACGTTCTCCCCCATAATCGATACGCTCGGCATTTCCGCCCTGAACGGAAATACCGGTGCCGCTGTTGCTGACTCTGAGACTTCCCGCTGAGCTACCCGTCGATGACAACACGATGGTAAAATTTTGGCCCCACATCGATGGATCAGTGACAGTGCCCACAGGTCCGTCAAACTCATTGACGTAAGCAGCAGGACCGGTCTGCGCACAGGATGCATCGAGGGTCACGTTGCCGGTCAAATCAACCGAGAATGCCAAGGTGATATTTCCCGTATTTTGCAGTGAATTCGTTGCCGATTTGTAAGAATGACTGAAATCGACTTGCACACTAGCCGAGGCCGTGACCGAGACAAGTATCCAAAACCCGATGATCCTCCGCAAACTCTGCTTCAAAGCATGCAGAATTACGGCATGACTTGATTCGATAATTGCCGATGGAATATTTTGATTCATGATTCAGGCTGAAATTTTTCAAGTCGGGAGGGTTTCTGATTTGATTGTCATAATACTCTGTAGCAAGCAATATTTGCATGCCAGCGCGCACTTGATAAAACGTTTTATCAAAAGCTAACGAGCTTGTCAAAGGCAAAAATGACAAAAATCACCATCTCGACTGCAATCGAGATCTGGATCAGCTGCCATAAAAAATCATGAACAAGAGACCACAAGAGCGCCAAACGCATAATCCTTGCCGCATTTCCGTCTGCTGACTATGCTGCTTTCGTGCCGAATGCCCGCGTATTGATCGATGGCCCCTCCGAGTTGGTTTTCGATTATTCCTTCCCCGACGATCTCCCCGTTCGTGCGGGATGTCGCGTGCGCGTGCCTCTGCGCAATCGCGATGCCACCGGCACCGTATTGGACGTAGTGGAGGCACAAGACCTGGGCTTTTCCACGCGTCCGCTCAGTTCCCTGATCGACCCCGAACCACTGCTCACCACCGAGTTGTTAGAGCTGGCGAAATGGATCGCTCAATACTACGGCTCCAGCATGGAATCGGTGATCCGCTCGCTTTTGCCCGAATCCGTGCGCTCGGAGGAACATCAGGCAAAGTCCCAGAAAATGGTTCGTTTGCTCAAGACACCAACCACAGAAATTCTCGAATCACTAGGCAAAAAAGCACCCAAACAACAGCTCATTCTTACCCGTTTACTTAAGGAGAACGATCAAACCATTCTTTTGGCCGAACTCGGCAAAGGAGCCAGCGCCTCGGTGAAAGCTCTGGAAAAAGCCGGCCACGTCAGTGTCTTTGAAGAAGCCATCCGCCGCGAACCGGACGCCGACCTTAACGAACAAATCATCGAGTCCCATCCTCTCGCTCTCAATAACGAACAAGCGCAAGCGCTCTCCGCCATCCGCGATCTCATCGATTCGCCCACCAAGCCGCTATTGTTGTTAGGCGTCACTGGATCAGGAAAAACCGAGGTCTATCTGCAAGCCGCTCGCTACGCCCTCGATCAGGGCAAAACCGTGCTCGTCCTGGTGCCGGAAATTTCTCTCACGCCGCAAACCGTGCGACGCTTCAAGGCCCGCTTCGCCGCACTCATCGATCAAGTCGCCGTCCTCCACTCGCATCTGTCCCAAGGCGAACGTTTCGATGAATGGCATCGCATCCGCAAAGGCGAGGCACGCATCGTCATCGGTGCCCGCTCCGCGGTGTTTGCCCCGTTGCCGAATCTGGGATTGATCCTCGTCGATGAAGAACACGACAACTCCTACAAACAAGAAACCACTCCGCGCTACCATGGTCGCGATGTGGCGGTGCTGCGTGCCCACATCGAAAAATGCGCCGTGGTGCTCGGTTCCGCAACACCTTCGTTAGAAAGTTACCAGCACTGTCTCGATGGCAAGTATCAGCTCCAACGCCTCAATCAACGCGCCGATTCCCACTCGATGCCGCTCGTCCGCGTGATCGATATGCGATTGGAGCAGCAGAAGCATAAAAACAGCAACACGATTTTTTCCGACAAACTGCGCCAAGCACTGGATCTGCGGCTCGAACGCGGCGAACAGTCCATCCTTTTCCTCAACCGACGCGGCTTCGCCCGTTCGCTGCAATGCCCCGCCTGCGGCCATGCCTGCCAATGCCCGCATTGCGCCATCGCTCTCACCTATCATCGCACCGATGAACGACTGATGTGTCACATCTGCGGCTTTCAATCCATCGTGCCGCGCAAATGCCCCGAGTGCAAGGATACAGCCATTGCCCTACAAGGCTACGGCACGCAGAAGGTGGAAGAGGTGCTCGCCAAAATCATCCCCAAAGCCCGCATCGCTCGCATCGATGCCGATGCCATGCGCAAAAAAAACACCCTGCGCGATATGCTCAACGCCTTCAAGGCGAAGAAGATCGATATCCTCATCGGCACCCAAATGATTGCCAAGGGGCTGCATTTTCCGAACGTCACGCTGGTTGGTATTCTCAACGCGGACATCGGCCTTCACGTGCCGGATTTCCGTGCCTCCGAGCGCACCTTCCAGCTCATCACCCAGGTCGCTGGTCGGGCAGGTCGCGGCGAACTGGAAGGCGAGGTCATCGTGCAAACCAGCACTCCGCATGCACCTGCCATCCAGTATGCCCGACGTCACGACTTCGATGGCTTCAGCGAACAAGAGCTCGAATTCCGCCGTGAATTCCATTTTCCTCCCTATGGTCGCTGCGCCGTGCTCACCGTGCGTTCCACCCACGAACGCCGTGCTGAGTTCACCCTGCAAACCCTTCACCGTCGTTTGTTAGAAAACATGCCCCCGCACATGAACATCAGCGAGCCGCTGCCCAGCCCGCTGATCAGATCCCACGGCCAATTCCGTTTCCAGATCACCCTGCGCTGCCCGCAGGCCCGCCCTCTGACCAATCACGTCCAAGCTGTGCTCAACCGCACCCCGCTCCCCGAAGACGTCATCGCCACCTTCGACATGGATGCGATCAATTTTTCGTGATCACTCGTGGCGGCTCTTTCCAAAAGTCAGGCAAATCGATATTGAGAGTGGACCAACGGATCTAAAAAAACAGCAACACAAAAAAACATTGACCAATTGTATAGCCAGATACACAATCAGCCATGAAAAAGTCACTTTCGTCGGCACAGCCTATCGAACGTATCGCAACTTCTGCGGCTCATGAACGCTTAGCGGGCTTCCCGATTTTGACAATCACCGGCCCACGCCAATCGGGAAAAACAACTCTCTCACGGCTTCTTGCGCCTCAACTACCGTATTTCTCACTCGAAGATCCAGACATCCGTTCCTTCGCCCGTGAAGATCCTCGGGGGTTTCTTAGGCAAGTTTCCGACGGTGCGATCATTGACGAAGTGCAACGAGTTCCCAAACTTTTTTCCTATCTTCAAGGAGTCGTCGATTCGGACCGCCGAATGGGGCGTTTTATCCTCACCGGTTCGAGCCAATTCGAATTGATCGAATCCATTACGCAAAGTCTTGCAGGACGAGCGTCCATGCTCACCCTCCTTCCTTTTTCTCTTGGCGAAATTCAACAGGTGAAGCGCGCCCCCGCATCCGTGGATGAATTACTGTATTCAGGGCTATTCCCGCCCCTATACGACCGCCGTATCAAACCCAATATTTGGATCCAAGACTACATTAGCACCTACTTGGAACGCGATGTCAGGCAAATTTTGAAAATCCAGGATCTTTCAACTTTCCAGCGATTCATTCAACTTTGCGCAGGCCGGATCGGTCAGCTTCTCAATCTTTCGTCGCTGGCATCTGATACGGGTATTACCCGAGTCACCGCTGAGTCATGGCTGTCTGTCCTACAAGCAAGTCATCTGATTTTTATGGTGCGACCTTGGTTTAGCAATGCCTCAAAAAGATTCATCAAGACCCCTAAGCTGTATTTCAGCGACCCGGGCTTGGCCGCTTGGTTTCTCGGGATTCGCCACGCCGGACACGTCACCGCACACCCCCAACGCGGCATGCTCTTTGAGAATTGGGTGATGACTGAATTGCTGAAGGCGCAGACAAATTCCGGCCAAAAACCATCTCTCTATTTCCTGCGCGACAAAGAAGGGCATGAAATCGATGCCATTATCGAAACAGCTCCTGACACGTTTCAGGCAGTCGAGGTAAAGTCGGGTGAAACCGTAGCATCCGATTCCTTCGCTGGCTTGGACTACTGGCGTAATCACCTCACAGGAAAAACTCTCGTTCCCTGGCTCGTGCATGGCGGAACCGCATACCAGCAACGAGAAAAAGCCACCGTTTTGCCATGGAACAACCTTAGTCGATTGATCTCCAGTATCGCCAGATGATGAAGCGAAGAATCGTTTTCTTTACTTCTTCTCATCCGTCATCTGACCAATCTCATCCAGTCAAGTGCGCCAACTCACCCCGCTCCCCGAAGACGTCATCGCCACCTTCGACATGGATGCGATCAATTTTTCGTGATGTCGCATCAATGACTGCTTGCCTTCTCCGCACCGAGACCGGTGTGCGAGCGCACGGCGAGCTCATCAAACTTCGCCTCCGCATTCGCCTCTTTCGCGCCCAACAGGGTGCCGATGATGGCGAAGAGGAAGCCGAGCGGAATGCTGACGATGCCGGGGTTTTCCAAAGGGAAAAGAGCACCCTGTTTGCCAAGGACACCGACCGGACTGACAAGAATCAAGCCAAGCGATGCAACGAGACCACCACCGAGCCCGAACAAGGCTCCCGTGGTATTGAAGCGCTTCCAGAACACCGAGAAAATGATCGCGGGTAGGTTGGCCGACGCCGCCACTGCGAAGGCAAGCCCGACGAGAAAGGCCACATTGACCTTGGGACCTAACAAAATGGCTAATACGATAGAAAGCGCACCGATCGAGAAGGCCGTGATGCGGGCGACTTTCACCTCACTGCCAGCCTTAGTTTCTTTACCGTGATGAATCACATTGGTATAAAAATCGTGGGCAAATGAAGTACTGGCACTGATGGTCAAACCTGCGACCACCGCGAGAATCGTAGCGAAGGCCACCGCACAAATGAAGGCAAAGAAAAACTCACCGCCCAGCAACTGCGCGAGCATGGGCGCGCTCATATTCGGATTCGGGTTGGTGACATCGGGCCCGATCAACGCCGCGGCGCCAAATCCGAAGAAAGTGGTCATGATATAAAAGCCACCAATGATCCACATCGCCCACACCACGCTGGAGCGCGCAGTTTTCGCATCGGGCACGGTATAGAATCGGATCAGGATGTGCGGCAGACCCGCGGTGCCGAACAACAAGGCCGCGCCTAACGACACCGATTCCCAAGGGTTTTTGAACTTCATGCCAGGATCAAGGAAGTTTTTCACCACCTGCTTGCCATCGGCTGCGGTCATCTTGATCTGAGTGATGGCATCGAAGAAATTGACGAAGCTGTAATCGAACTTGCGCAGCACCAACACGCTCAAAAACAAACTGCCGGAAATCAGCAGAATGGCCTTGATGATCTGCACCCAAGTGGTGGCTAGCATACCGCCGAAGACGACGTAGATGATCATCATTACCCCGACACTGCATACCGACAGATTGTATCCTGCGGTCTCCTGCATAAAAGGCACATCGTGCATGAGCTTTTGGATCAGCACGCCAGCGCCCACCATTTGTGCAATCATGTAAAATAGCGAGACACTCAGTGTGTTCAGACTCGCCATGGCCCGCACGGGGCGCGGTTTCAGACGATAGGCTAACACGTCCGCCATGGTGTATTTGCCGGAATTCCGCAGGGGCTCGGCCACGACATACAAGACGGTCAGATAGGCGACGAGAAAGCCCACGCTATACATGAATCCATCGAATCCGAAACACGCGATCATCCCGGCGATGCCGAGGAATGACGCGGCGGACATGTAGTCCCCCGCCACCGCCAAGCCGTTTTGCCAAGCCGTGATCGATCGACCCGCCGCAAAATATGCGCTGGAGCCGGTGTTTTTGCGTGCACTGATAAACGTGATGGCGAGTGTAGCCACCACAAACAATAAAAACATGGTAATTGCCATAGGATCGGGATGTGAGAGATTGTGATGTTAGAGACCGGCTTTCTTCAGCAATTCGGCTGCGGCTTTGTCGAACTGATTCGCCTTATACATGTAGATGTATGCCATGATCCAGGTCATAAAAAATTGAGAAAGGGCGAAAAGGTAGGCTCCATTGACTTTTCCGAGAACAGGTTTGCTCAACAAAGGGCCATACCAGCCGACGAGAATGAGAAACGCCAGATAGTAAAGCGAGAAAAACACGCAGCAAGGAACAACAAAACGGCGTTTGGCGCGCAGCAGCTCCTGGAATTCGGGCATCGCGGCAATCGCGCTCCAGTTGGGTTCACGGGTTGGGTTCATGAGGCGTGATAACTAGCGATTTCGGATCAGCTTGTCAAAACAACTCGTCGCTGTAGAATAAAGTATTTTCCCGCTGCGCAGCCGCTTTGGACTGCTGCGAGAAATCGCAGCTTTCTGTATGCGATATCGACTTGCGGCGAAGCAAGTCGTTTGGTTTGTGATTGTCGGGCCGCGAACGCAAAGCGGTGATCACTCACCGCAGTCCATAGCCTTCGGCTGAGAAACAACGCTCGGGCAACAAATTCTGTGGTATCAATCAGACGAAGTTGATATTGTCCTGCCACAAAGAGACCCAGCGGACTTTGCCGGCTAGGCGGTAAATCCTACGGGACCGCTGTCGTGGAAGCCAAATAACTCCACAGTTGCCATATCACGCCTTGAGCAACCCACGTGCTTGCAGATTGTTGAGACGGCGTGTGACGTCGACCAATCCATCGATCACAGTCTGGGTGTAGGTGCGGCCGTCGAGAGTGTTCACGCCGTGACCCGGCACAGCGGCACGCAAGGATGCAAGCGCTTCGTCCTCGTGATGGAACATTTCCACGAAAACCGTGGTCAAGGCTCCGGATTTTGCAGCCGCAGCCATGGTGGCGGCGATCCATCCATCGTCCGTGCTGAGACATCCGCGAGTGGTTTTGGCGGATGCATGATAGATGCCGAAATGACCTGCTGCCGCAATTTCAGCAATGAGAGCTTCGTGTTCGGGAATGCTGAGTCCGGAATCACCGCAATGAGCGGCATCGACCAGCAACTTGAAGAAATTGCGACCAAGAGCTTGGTTGGCAGCTTTGACGAACTGCCAAGCTTTATCGATGTTGGTGAAAGTCTTGAATTCGATGGGACGCAAAAACTCGATGTGCCATGCGGTGATCGAGGAATCGAGCAAACCGGATTCTTTCGCTGCGCGAAGATGCACTTTGATATTTTGGGCTACTGCGGCATCGAAATCCATATCCGCCGGACCATTCATCCATTCCTCTACCGAGGTCGAGGACACGGATACAGCGCCGTAATCGAGAGCAAATTTGATGGATTCCTTGAGCTGGGCAACCACCACGTCCTCATCAGCCGGATTCATGGGATTGGCTCCGCCTACCATCATGATCAAGTGGACTTCGAGGCCCAGTGCCTGCATGCCGCGCATCATCTCTTCCGTATCAGCGGCGTCGGTGCCGGGAAATGCGGAGAGTTGCACGCAACTGGGCTTTACGGGTGACTGTTGGCAAATGCGTTCCATCTCTGCCACGGACATCAATCGACCATCCGACTCGCGGGGAAACTTGCCATTGGCATCAGGCACCAAGCCGCCAACAAATTTGATATGAGTAGGCACAACACCGAGGGCAATTTGAGGAAGAAGTTTCATAAAACGGGTGAGAAATCTCTATGCCTACGTCATCGTCGCGTCAAGCAGCATTCGGATCGCAACCAAGGATCTTTTTGTCATCGCAGAATCATCGCGATCATGATTACTTCGCGCCAAGAATCTCCTTGATCTTCGGTGTGATCGCCTCAGCCCAAATATCGTAGCCTTTGGGGGCAAGGTGAAGGAAATCATGCATCACCTCCTTGCTGATCGTACCATCAGGCTGAAGGTATTTTTCGGCAATGTCCACGTATGCAATCGATCCGCCGGCATAGGTTTTGATGATGTCATTGACCGCGGCTCTCGAATCGCGCCCAGGACCGGGCTTTTCTCCTACGGGAAGAAGGCTGATCAGCAGGATTTTTGCCTGCGGTTGTTTGGCCTGTACCAGATCGAGAATAGCCTTCACCCCAGCGGCAGCCTCGTCAGGTTTCGCCTCCTTGGCCCAGAGATTGTTCGTGCCGATCATCACGACAAATGCTTTCGCCTTGTAGCCCTCGAGCTCGCCGTTCTGCAGCCGCCACAGCACATTCTGCGTGCGATCGCCGCCGATCCCCATGTTCACCGCTTTGTAGCTACCCCAATGTTTTTGCCAATTATCGCTGCCGCGCCAACGGGCGGTAATTGAGTCGCCGATAAATCCGATATCGATGCTGTCACCGGCCAGTTTCAGATCATTGCGTATACGCTCGCAATTGCCGTTCCACCATTTTTCGCCATTGGTCTTGCCCGCAACGGCGATCGTGGATTCCATTTCCTGCGCGTGAGCGGCAAAAAATGCAATGGTTGCGAGAAAAACTGACGGGAAGACTTTCGGTAACAATGTCATGGTAGTTTGCGGATATGGAATCGATACGCTTCAATCCCTACGGATCTTATTATCTAAATTCACAATCGTGCGGTTTACGAGGAAATGCATTTGTGGCTTGGAGGAAGTGGATATCTGACGACTTCTCACAGATACTCTGTATGATTTCAAATTCTTACCCAATCGACCTCGTCTTTTCATCCTCGCAATGGAAGGATCGATTCTCGACTGATGTCGATGCAGGACTCTTGACTTCATCCACGGGACATGCATCATCGACCTCGTTCCGTTATGGCTCCTGCCTCATCATCCACCATGGTTTTTCGTATCGCCTGCTGGCTTATGGCCGTCATGGCATTCGGACAAATCATGATTTCCGGTGTAGCAATCGCCATGCGAATGGAATCCACGAGGGTCGTGAAAGTAGTGGAAAGAATCGTGCCGACCGCGCCTCAGGTAGCCATCAATCGACCGTTGGATGAAGCGGCGATCGCTTCATTATCCACTCCTGCTTCCAACAAAACGGAGCCCATCGTTCAGCCACCCGCATCGCCCCAAACGGCTCTACTGACCACTCCCTTGCCGCCCCCAAGACCTCTCATGACGCCGGAGATCGCCGACCCCATTGCCGAGCGTTTGGTCAAGGAGGCGAAGGCCGCTCGCTTGAGTGAAGACATGATCACCGCGATCACCAAACTCGATCAGGCTCTCCAGACCTCTCCCAGCGATGCCCATGCGCTTTACGAATTGGGACTCTGTCACGAGGCCATGGGCATTTACGACAAAGCTCGTCAGTATTATCATCAAGTCTACCAACAGGGAACTAGCGCGGCAGGCGGCCTCTATCTTCTAGCTGCGGAAAAACTCAAGGAAGGATTTGAGCAACCGGCGGACAAGATCAACCGGGTTGTCTTGGGGCGTCCCCGCGTTTTCAAGGACCCAAACCGAGAAAAGGGCGAAAAAGTGATCATTACCATTCCGATACAGGCTGTTCCAGGTGAGCAGATTGAGGGGCGCGACTTGGAGGTAATTGTGAACTTTTTCGATGAAGTCGGTGCACGCAAGGAAATCGCCCCCGCGGATACATCGCTCAGCAAAGTGGAGTCCAAATGGATGACGGAGCCACTCGATTGGAAAACCGGAGAAGAGCAATTGCAAATTACTTACACGCTCCCGCCTCAGGACCAGCAACAAGAGCATTTGTTCGGGGTAAAACACTACTACGGACAAGTTGTGGAACTTTCCTACAAAGGAGAACTCATTGACTCGCAGGCATGGCCTCGCATTCTTGCTCGCAAACTGGACAAACCAGACACGTCACCCGTTTTTCTCGATCGAGAAATGCCTAACGGATACAATCCTTACAATCCTCTGCTTCCCAATGCTCCCGAGTCCGAATCCGTCGACGGTTCCAAACCCGACTATTCGAAGACCGATCTGGCTCCGCCGCCTCCCGATCTCCCGGGCGATGAAGCAGCATTGCTGCCCGTGCCACCCGAATACCAAAATCTTCCGCAACACTAAGATCGTTATCCTCCATGCTCGACATCCGAATCATCCGCGAAAATCCCACTGCCGTGCAAGAACGCCTCAAACTTCGAGGTGGAAACCACTGGAAACTCATCAATGATGTTCTGGCATGCGACGAAAAACGCCGCGGCGCGGAAACAGAAAAGCAGGCATTACAATCGCAGCGCAAGCAATTGGCCAAACAAATCGGTATGGCCAAAGGCAAAGGCGAGGACACCAGCGCCGCAGAAGCCGAGGCGCGGGCCATCAATGCCAACATCGATGCGCTCGACGCTGAAGTCGAAGCCACGTCCCTTCGCCAACAAGATCATCTGCTGATGATCCCGAACCTGCCGCACGATGCCTGCCCTCTGGGCGAAGATGAAACCCATAACCCGGTAGTGCGCGAGTGGGGAGCCAAGCCTGAAATTGCGCAACCCAAAGATCATGTCGAACTAGCAACACAGCACAAACTCATCGACTGGGACGACGCCATCCGCGTATCGGGTTCCGGATTCGCTGTTTACCGCGGTCGCGGCGCACGCTTGGAACGCGCCCTGATCAATTTCCTGCTCGATACCCAGACATCTCACGGCTACGAGGAAGTCAACGTCCCCCACCTGGTCAAGCGGGAGTGCATGGAAGGCACCGGTCAGTTGCCCAAATTCGAAGATGACATGTATGGTACGGAACGCGGCGAAGACGGACAAAACCAGCTTTTCCTAGCACCTACGGCCGAAGTTCCTGTAACCAATCTTTACCGCGATACGATTGTCCAGGAAAGCGAATTGCCCATCAAACTCGTCGCCTACACGCCGTGTTTCCGCCGCGAAGCCGGTTCCGCCGGACGTGATAACAAGGGCATCATCCGCATGCATCAGTTCGACAAAGTCGAGCTTGTTCAACTGGTTCATCCCGACCACGGGCTCGCGGCTCTGGAAGAGCTCACCGCTCACGCCGAGGCGATTTTGCAAAAACTGGGCCTGCACTACCGCACCATCGAACTATGCACCGGAGATCTCGGTGCTAACTCTGCGAAGACCTATGACATCGAAGTCTGGGCTCCGGGTCAGGGCAAATACTTGGAAGTTTCCAGCTGTTCATGGTTCAACGACTTCCAGGCACGGCGCATGAAACTGCGTTTCAAAGATGCCGAGGGCAAAAACCGTTTCCCCCATACCCTCAACGGTTCAGGGACCGCATTGCCGCGACTTTACGTCGCTCTGCTGGAGCAATACCAACAGGCTGATGGTTCCATTCGCATCCCACAAGCACTGGTGCCTTATTTCGGTGCAGAAACGATTTCCTGAGGAAAAATCGGTTATTTCCCCCAGAAATCCCCTCATCGGACGGCAAATATCCAGTTTTTCCCGCTGCGGGTGCTTTGGGCTTGATTTTTGGGTCTGGACGTCTACAATGGACTCCGTGCGGGTCTGCTACAAATGACCTGCCCTCACAACTCATGGCAGTGGCACGGCCCATCTCAAGCACTCCCCTTCACCCTATCTTTCGCTCGGGTGCCATCGGAGAGCGTGTCGCTCACGCTAGCTTGCTACCTAGCTCCAGATTTCTTGCGAGCCTACGATCCCTATGGATCCGCGTGCCGGGACTGCTGCCATCAACTATGAAACACCACCAACATGTCCAACGGAACTCAGGAACATAATCCGAATCGTAACCGCAATCGTAACCGCAATCGCAATCGCAATCAACGCAACTCCTCATCGAATCCCAACCAACCACGCCCGGTGTCACAACACCAGTCGTTCGTCAACCGTGCTCCTGCCAAGAAGCTCAGCCTCTGGCAAAAGCTGCTGAAAGCATTGGGACTCTACAAAGAGCCGAGCAAACCGAACCGCACGGATTCGAAAAAAACCACCTCGCGCAGCCACGACGAGAAAAAACCGGGAGCTCCGCGTCCGCCACGTTCTGAAAAACAGGCACCTCGCAGCAACACCCGCGATGCCCGCAGCTCCGGGGAACCTCGTCCTCCGCGCGAGCCACGCGCTCCGAGGGAACGCCGAGAAGCCACCTCAGGTGATATCGAATCCACACGTCTCTACATCGGAAATCTTTCCTATGAAGCCAACGAGTCAGACATCGAGGAGCTGTTCAAAGGCATCGGCCCCGTTCGAAGCGTGGAAGTCGTCTACAACAAACACACTCACAAGTCCAAAGGCTATGGTTTTGTCGAAATGTTGCGCATCGATGAAGCAAAGCGCGCGGTCGAGGTTCTCCACGACCAACACTTCATGGGACGCCAAATGATTGTCTCAGGCGCCAAAGCAAAGAATGCCGAAGATGGCGAAGCGGCTATTGCCGCACGTGAGCAAAAGGAACAATCCGTCTCAGCACAAGCCGATGCTCCATCGCCAGCCGCCGCGAGCGAGGAGCCTGTCATCGCCGAGACAACAACAATTGTGGAGGAAGTTCACTCCCTTGAGGCTGAAACGCAAAAGGAAAACTTCGCCTGATTCCCCTCTTCCTCATGCAGCGCCGCATCCCACTCGGGTTGCGGCGTTTTTTTATGAGCGAACAATCGATACGGCTCCCGCCCTGCATTCGTTTGTTCCATCCCGACCAAGTTTCATTCCCGAAATCCCAAGTTCAACCAACCCAAGGAGATGCACTGAAAGTCCATCACACACCATGCTCGAAAATCATTTTTTATCAAAACGAAGGAGCTTTATCTGATCTA
>JBJOMZ010000031.1:0-23579 GCA_046052105.1 Verrucomicrobiota bacterium
CGACCCTTGATGGTAAGCCCCATATCGAAATATTGCCCGCCGCCGGTTTGTTTGACATGCACAGCAATGACATTGCGGCCTGTCTGCAGGGCGGAGATAAATGCATCGGATACTTCGATTGTGTCGTATTCTACGAGGTATTTTTCCTTGCGATGAACCAACTGACCGTTGCAATAGATTTCAATATCCTCATCGTGATAGAGCGACATCACAAGCGATGTGGGAATCGATTCTAACAAAAATGTCGTTTGCAGCCAGATATTCTTGCTGTTCCATGGTGTTTTGGCCTTGGCCCCCGGCACCTCAGTGCCGAATCCGGCGGGACCTTCCTTCCACTTTTGCATCTCCGCACGGAAGCCCACGGTCTTCCAGTCATCCGTGGGTTTGTCAAAGGTATAATGCCATTTCCACGGACGCTCGCGGGCATCGGATATCAACGAAATATCGGTTGTCGGACCCGTTATGCCTCGGGCTTCCGTGCGCTGCCGATAGTCCTGCTCCATGCGGGCGATTCGTTCGGCGAGACGGGCTTTTTCCTCTTTCCATTGTTTCATTTTTTCCGGCCCTTGCGCATGGGCAGCGGGCACCGGTCTCAGGTTTGCCTCACCGTTGCCCATAGGACTGATGTTGCGGAAAAACGCGGCAAGCTGATAATAGTCCTTTTGCGGAATGGGGTCACCCTTGTGATCGTGACAACGCGCGCATCCCACGGTCATGCCCAGCATGGTCTCGGTGGTGATGCGCACATTGTCGTCGATGATGTCGTAAGCATGCTGGAGGCGATCCGCTGGTTCGTCATCCCATTGCATCAGTCGATGGTAGCCGGTGGCGATGATCGAGTCGCGTGTGGGCTCGGCGATTTCATCACCCGCCAGTTGCTCTAACAAAAATTGATCATACGGTTTGTCCTGGTTGAAGGCCTCGATGACATAATCGCGGTAGCGCCAGACCATGGACTTGTTGGTGTCGCGCTCGAATCCCTGCGATTCTGAATAGCGCACGAGGTCCAGCCAGTGGCGTCCCCATTTTTCCCCGTATTGAGGTGAGGCGAGTAAACGATCGATTTGTTTGCTCCATGCATCGGGGCTGATATCATTTTCAAATTCGCGGATCTGCGCGATGCTGGGCGCGAGTCCCGTTAGATCCATCGTAGCGCGGCGCAGCAACTCGGCCTTGTTGGCTGGTGGATTGGCCACCAAGTTGTGCTCGCGCCGTTGCACTTCCAGAAAACGATCCACGGGATGCAAAAAATCCGTCGCTTCCGGCAGGGGTGGACGCACCATCGGCTGGTATGACCAAAACGACTTGGTTTTTTCATTAACGGTGGTGACGTCGGACATTGGTTCCTTCACCTCGCGCAGCAATTCCGCATCCTCGGGTGTCCAGGGCACTCCACGTTTGACCCACTCGGTGAGGACAGCGATGTGTTCGTCCGCGAGTTTGTTCTTCGGCGGCATTTGCATCTCATCATTGCGATAGGAAATCACTTCGAGCAACAAGCTGCGCAGTGGATTTTTCTCGTCGTATGCCGGGCCGTGCTCGCCCCCGAGCAGTAGCCCTTTGCGGCTGATCAATTGCAATCCGCCTTTGATTTTGTAGCCGCCCTTACCATCGCTGCCGCCATGGCAACTTACGCAGTGTTCTTCCAGCAGCGGTTTGACCTGATCACGGAAATACGCGATGTCGTCCGCGGATTGCGCGTGCGCTCGAATGGCTCCGCAACCAAGCATGAGCAAGGAACCGACGAGGGAAAATGGAGAAGGGCGGATGGATGGGATCGTCATGCGATTGGGCTTGAAGGCACTGTCCTACGCTAACACAAATTCTCCTTCGCGCTATGCCGTCATCCGCCAATTTTCGGGATGATTCAGCCACGACGAGGCGGTGCGTAGCGGCGTCGATATTCGAGCGGAGACAGACCGGTGCGTTGTCGGAATTGTCGGGAAAAAGCGCTCTGGTCACAGAAGCCGAATTCCTGCGCGATCTCCGCGATGTTTTTTGAAGTTCCCGTGAGCGCGTCGCAGGAGCGTTGGATGCGGGTGTTGATCCAGAAATCCTGTGCCGACATACCGAAGACTTCGTGGAATTTCCGATTCAAGTGACGTTGTGATAAACCGGCTGCCTTGGTGAGATGCTTCAAGTCGACCGGTTCACAGAAATGAGCCTGGATGTATTCCGCAGCCTTCCCCACTCCGGCACCCTCGGCCCACGGACGGAAATAATCGCCATGCGATTGCAAGGTGCCCATGATGCCGATCACTCGCCCTTTCGCATCGAAAACCGGCATCTTGTTGGTGGTGATCCAGTCGAAGCCCCCGCAGGCGGATGGCAACATTTCCACGATGTTCAGCAAGGGTTGGCCGGTGCTGAGGATGTGATGGTCGTCGATGGCGAATTTGTCAGCGATCAATTTCGGATAGAACTCGTAGTTCGTGTGGCCGATCATTTCGCTGGCGCTTGTCAATCCCAGACGCTCGGCGAATTTTTGGCTCACAGCAATGTGACGGCACAGATGGTCTTTGATAAAAAAATGTATTCCGTGCAAGGCATCCACCAGTTGCAACAATTGACCAGCATCACTGAGACGGGAGAAAAACTCCCTCTGAATCTCATCGGCTCTCCGCGTGTCCGACAACGTCATGGTATAACCTACATGAAAATAGACCGCCTTATTTCAAAAAATCGGCCATTCAGCGCGGTAGTCTCGATTTTTCGTTAGGCCGTGAGCGACGTCATGGCGCCATTGCTGTCGGCGAACGAATCGGTTTCGACTCCGAGCGACTGCAACATCGAGACATAGAGGTTGGCCATTGGCGTTTTTTTCTCGCCCTCGAAAGCATGCAACTTGCCATGCTTGAAGCCTAGGTGGTTGCCGCCGGCGAGAAGCAAGGGATAGTTTTGGTTGGCGTGCGAAGCATGCGGATGGGCGGATCCCCAAAGCACGAGCGTGCGATCGAGCATCGACCCGTCGCCCTCCGGCGTATGGCGGAGACGTTGCAAGAAGTAGGCATGCTGCTCGGCGCGCCAGCGATCCCATTGGCCGGAAAAATCAGCAGGACGCTTGTGAGCGATGTCATGCGTCGCTCCTTTGTATCCGAGCACGTAGTTCGCGTAATTCCACATCTCGCTACTATTCGAGTTTTCGCTTTCCAGCATCAAGGTGGCAAAGCGTGTGGAGTCGGTCTGAAACGCGAGAAAGATCAGATCATACAGGCAGCGGATGTATTCCACCGGTTGGTTGTAGGCGACATCGAGGTTGAGACCCTTGGTATCGACACCGGCCAACGGTTGATGTGTCCATTGGCTGGTGCGCTCGACGCGTTGTTCGATGGCGCGAATGGAGTCGAGATATTCCTCCATTTTCTGTGAGTCTTCCTTGCCAAGACGGGCGTTGAGACTGCGGCTGTTTTCCATCATCAGATCGAGGATGCTTGCTTCGCGTTTCAGACCAGCGCGAACCTCATCAACGGACTTTGAACCATAAGGCGCGAAGAGTTGGTTGAAAATCTCCTGTGGTTTGTGGAGCGAGGGAATCGGGCGGCCGGGACCACGGTGAGAAAGTGTTTTGCTCATGCCGTAGCTGCCTGTGCCTCCCTCGGTGCCGAGCACGAGTGACGGATGGCGTGTGAGATGACCGAGCGCGTTCGCGGCGACCTGATCCACGGAAATGCTGTTGGTGCGTTGCGTCTCCGTCATGTCCGCTCCCGTGGCGAAGACATCGCCGCTGCTGTGTCCTCCCATTTTCCAGCCGCCTTTGTGATCGAGGCCGCGCAAATATGAAATATGCTCCTTCAGAGATGCGAAAGGTTTCGATGACTCATTGAAAGTGAGCGGACCTGGGAGCGAGGTGGGCCACCAACTCCACGGGTCGTGCTCTTTGCCTGCCATGGGGATGCCATTTTGCGCTTCCGGCATGTAGGCACCGTAGGCGAAATACGTGATGCACATGCGCTTGGGAAGATCTCGCGGCGCTGCGGCGCCTACGCCCGCGGCCCTGCTCATCGCATTAAGAAACGGCAGCGCGAGAGCGATGCCTCCTCCCTTGAGAAGTTCGCGGCGCGGCAGGTTCCAAGATTTGTGTTTCATGGTTCGTCGTTATTGTTTTGTCGATGAGGCGTCGGCGGGCGACCGGAAGATCGGGCTCTGGCAAATGTGAATGATGATGTCGCGCATTCCTACTTGCTCTTTTCTGGCCCGTGCGAGCAGGGTTTCGATTTCATTGCGATCATGGACCGTCAATTCGCGGCCGATGGCATAGGTCGTGAGTCGGCGGATGAGATTGCGTGTGATGTCGTCGGACCGCTCTTGCGTTAGGTAGCGTTTCAAGTCCGCCATCCCGAGCACTTGCGGCCCTTTGGGCAAACGGGAATCGGCCTCGATGGGCACAGTGTTGATGGATTGGAGATAGGCCTGGTAGTCATGTCGTCCTTTTTCACTGATGTCGTTAAGAGGCTTGATGCGGGTTCCCTCCTTGGGCACCAAGGGCTGGTATTGGCCGATGGCATTGTAGTGCTCGAAGGGAATGCCCCAGGGGTCGAGACGGGCGTGACAGTCATTGCAGGCCTCTACCGTTCGGTGTTTCACGAGCAGATCCTTGATCGACAGAGCCTTTTCCGCGGAGGTGCCGGCGGTGTCGGCGAGCGCGGGAACTTCGGCAGGCGGGGGCGCGACGTATTCGCCCAAGATCGCCTCGCGCAGCCACACCGCACGATAGATAGGATGAGGTGCGGTGCCGGTAGCGTTGCCGATGAGCACCGAACCCTGTGTGAGCAAGCCTCCGATTCGATGCTCGGGTCGGACTGGCACACGCCGCAGTTGCATGCCATGAACGTCGGAAACACCGTAATGAGCGGCAAGGCGCTGGTTGAGCATGGCGAAATCGGAGTCGATGATTTGCATGGGCTTGCCATTGCTGCGTATCAATTCGGCGACGTAGGCGATGGTTTCCTCGACCATGAAATCGCGCACTGTGGGCCGATAGGGTTCTTCGGTTCCCTTGCGTTCGCCGAAGGCGACCACGTAGAGGAAACGGGGAAACAGATCCTGATTGATGGGCACAGTGCGCATTTTGGCGAGGCTGAGCCATTGCATGGTAAAATTTTTCACAAACCCTTCCGCGCGAGGATCCGCCAGCAAGCGTAAGACTTGCTGTTCCATGATCGTAGAATCCGAGAGTTGATTGCTTGAAGCTAGTCTTAGTAACTCTTCATCCGGCATACTGCCCCAGAGAAAATATGACAGGCGCGAGGCAAGCTCGTAAGAGGGTGCGACGGTTTTGCCATCAGCCACGGTGTGATAAAGAAACTGCGGCGAAATTAGCACCATGGCTAGGGTCTCTCGCATGGCTTCTTCCAAGGATGCGCTGCTGGGGAAAATAAGGTCGAACATGTTACCGAAGCGTTCGACTTCCTCTTCAGTGGCCGGACGGCGGAATGCACGGGGCAGGAAGAATTTCAGCACCAGGCGGGCGTAAGAGCGGGGATCCGACTCGCGTAAAGGCGAGTCCAGCATGATGCGTTTGTGGTGATCGGGCGGCCAAGTCTCAAAATACGGGCCTTCGAACTCGACCCAATCGATGAGCGCCTGAGGCATTTGCGCATTGCGCACGCGGGCGAAGGTTACACCATCATTGAGAGTTCCGTCATCATAGAGATTCAGTGGCGTGACGTGGAAGGAGGGAGGCGTAACGCGATTTTTTTCCGAGGTCGGTGGTTGCACCGGGAAATTTTCTAAGCGCCCGCGCATTTCAAATACCTGCGGTGTTTCTTGGGAAAGATGAACGGTGCCGATCGGAGCCACGCGTTGCGTGGAGCTGTTGACCTGGATCGTGTAACCCATGATGAACCGGAGCGGAACTTCCACTGCACCATCGAGAAGTTTGGCGGAAGCCTGGAAACGCAGCAGAAATTCGCCGGTGGTCGGCGGATCGGCGATTGTGATTCCCATCGCCGCCGACTGGCGGTGGTTGCCCCACAGTCCCACAGCATTGTTGCTCATGCCGTTCTGGTGGCCGAGTTTGTCACTCCACTCGACGCGTTTTTTGATCACCTTGGGCGCGGTGGAACTTACAATCGTGCTGGCCAAGATGCGGCGCGCTGTTTCGAGATAGCGGTCAATCTGCTCCTGGCCGATGAGCATGTATTCGGCAGTATTGTGGAAATGGTAGGGTTTGTTGGGGTCTTGTGGCAGATCTGCGATCACATCCAATTCGATTCCTAACAAATCACGGAGGGTGTTTTGGTATTCAAAATTCGTTAGTCTGCGGGTAAGGGCTGTTGTTGTCGGCGGAGCCGGATGCTCTCGCATTTGGCGCTTGAGACCGTTATCTAGCCAAGTGGCGACCTTCTTGCGCTCTTCATCGGTGGGTTGAGCCTCATCGTCGGGTGGCATGTCGTTGCTTTTCAGCGTATCGAGCACGTTTTCCCAGAGCTTTAGATGATTTGCTCCGGCGGCTTGATAGGGGAAATCATGCAGTGTGATCTTGCCTTTGCGTTTTTGCTCTCCGTGACACTTGATGCAGTATTGTTCGAAAAAATCTTTGGCATCTGATGGCAAATCTTGCGCTTGTGATGCAGACAATCCAAACGCCGTCACAATAACAATTCCATACTGCGAGGCGAGCTTGAAAAACACATGGAAACCTACGCGGTTAATCGATTCATTCTATCGCACACAAGGCATTTTCTCGATCGAGGTTCCGCTTGGGAATGAGAGGAAAATCTCGCGATAAGGTCAATGAATGGCTGGTCTGTGTCACAGATCCGTGACAGCGTATTTGCGTCATGAATCAGCCGACTGCAAAAGCAATGACAATCGCGGGAATGATCCTGTGTCTCGTGTCGATGGCGGTAGGTCAGGATCTCCCGGGCGCCCAGCCGATGGAGCCTGACGTCGATTTTTCACCCATGCTCTTTCTCTTTGCTCTCGCCGCCATCGCCGTGATGGTGCTGTTGGCGGGATTGGGAATCATGGTAATATTGATGGCCATTCTCTGCGTGGGTCTATTGATCGCTCTCGGCATCGTATCCTCTTCGGCATGCCTCGCGATGATTCGCAGGAGGTTTTCCACTGGGTTGCGTGCCTTTCACTATCAGCTCTGCGCCGTCGCGATGGTGCCTCCCGGAGTGGCGGTGTTCTGGCTCACACGCCTGTTGTTTGAATGGCCATGGGGCACGCGCGGTATTCTTTTGATGGGATGTCTTTCCGGCTTGTTTGGCGGATTGTTGATGGCCTTTGCCCTAGATCGGGTTGTCGTCCTAGCATTTCGCCGGATTTTTCGCAAAAAAGACCCCGAAGCCGAGGTGCAAGAAATCTGAATAACGAAAGATTCGACAAATCATCGCTTGCGCAACCATCGAACTATGCTTCGTTGCGATTCATGAAACACCTTTACGTCCTGTTGCCCGCCATGGGGCTCATCGCATCCTGTGCCTCCCATGGTCAGGCACCACCGCCTGCTCAGCCTTCTTACGTGAGTGAGGCACCGTTGCCGGAAGGTTGGCCGAAGCCCGGACCCTACGATCAGGTGACTCGCAAATCTCTTCCCGCGTATCGTGCCGCCTTTGCCAAGGCCGGCGGACGAGGCACATCCTTCTGGACTCTCTTTCTCCACATCCAGAAAAACAACATCCCCATGACCTCACCGGTGGAAATGAGTATGACGGAAAAAGAGCAGAGCCTTGAGATGGCATCGATGGCCTTTCTGTATCAAAATGACAAGGTCGGCACCACGGGTGCGAGCGGTGCGGTGGAAGTCAAGGATGTGCCGAAAGCCGATGTGTTGAGCTACACTTGGCAGGGGACAGACAGCAAAGAAAACGTCGCCAAAGCCAAAACCGCCATCGAGGTCGCACTCGCGGATCAAAAACTCACTCTCGGGCGATACCGCTTGTTGGGTTACAACGGACCCTCGACACCGCGAAACAAAGCGACTTGGGAATTGCAGGCATTGCTTAACCCTTGATAAACTCGGTGGTGATTGCGATCACGAGGCAAACGTGCCGCTCACCTCAATCGCAGTCCATTCCGCCTCGCGGCGATAGGACTTTGCTTTGTGCATCGGCTTGGTGTATCGCAACATGCCAATACTGGTAAGAGAATCATTTGTCACCATGCGGTTCGATAAGAAAAACCAAAGACGCACGGAGGTAATTCCATCCAGATAGAGCGGTGAGAAATACCGCGATCCACATCGATGGGGCCAAGATCCATATCAGGGCTTGAGTCAACACGGCGGGCCCAGTTGGGTCCGGCAAGCACAGCATCAACAAGGCGGCAATGACGAAAATCATCTGAAAAATCGTTTTCAGCTTGCCCCAGCGATCGGCGGCTATCACGACACCACGCTCCACGGCGATTTGTCGCAGGCCGGTGACGAGGAATTCACGTGCGATGATGAAAATGGTTACCCCCATGGGGCACAGATTTTCCATGCTGAGATGGACAAAGGCGGAACAGACAAGAATTTTGTCTACCAGCGGGTCCAAGAGCTTTCCCATGGCGGTGACGAGATTCAATTTGCGCGCCAGATACCCGTCGAGCCAATCGGTGGTGGCCGCGATGACAAAAGCCAGAAGAGTCACCCATGCCGCCTGCACTCCGGATACCGAAGCTGCCGCGACATACAGCACCGTCAAACCGAGGCGCGCCAGAGTGATGGAATTGGGCAAATTCACCGCCATAGGATGGAAGAAAATCCGATGCTTGGCAATCCCCGCGTGACACAATCGCCACGCAAACCTTTACGCCCGCCAATCATTCCTCCAGCCCTTCTAACAATTCCGTGGTGGAGATGCCGCCGGAGCTGCGGCGTTCGACGACGATTTCTCCCAAGATCGAGCTTTGGCGGATGACAAACTGGTTCATTTTCATGAGCTCCAGCACGGCGAGAAATGTCACGATCACCTCGGCCTTGGTCGTGGCCTGATCGAACAGGCTCTCGAAAGCGATGGACTGTCCGGGTTGGAAGCGATCCATCAGCATCTCGATTTTATCCGCGACGGTGAAGCGGTCATCGACGATGGCTCCGAAATCGTGGGCTTCCTCGAAGCGCTTGAGCACGTTTTGAAACGAGCGGATCAGATCGAAGATTGATACTTCCGCGAGCTCCGGCGGCGTTTCATCCTTGGGGACATCGGGTTGGTAGGCGAAAGATCCGTCCAGCTCAACCTCTCGCTTGATCAGGAAGGAAGCGGCGTCCTTGAATTTTTTGTATTCGATCAACTGGCGGATTAGATCCCAGCGCGGGTCATCGGCATCTTCCTCCTCCTCGGGCGGCTGTTCCGATTTCGGCAACAGCGTGCGGCTCTTGATATACATGAGGTTGGCGGCCATCAGGACGAATTCCGCCGCGATATCGATGTTGAGCAACTTGAAAGTGTTGATGTATTGCAGGTATTGGCGTGTGATTTTTTCCATCGATACCTCATGGATGTCTACCTCCTCCTTTTTGATCAGATAGAGCAGAAGATCGAGCGGCCCCTCGAAAATCTCCAATTTGACTTTGTAATCTTGCTCCTCCACAGCGACGGTGTAGCGGACGAGAGGCGATTGCGCGAGGCAATTTTTTCAGATGATTTTCCACTGGCAATTCCCGCCGATTTGGAGCTTACTGTTCTCGGATACGCTCATCGCCTCGGGAATGAACATCGAAACAACAAAACAATTCAACGAACGGCTTGCGCAGTGGGTGGCGAACCAGGGATTCTGGTTTCAACTGCGATACTCGATGGCAGGCGGAGGCACATCCGTGCTGATGTATCACGCCCTGCGGTTACTGTTGAAGGTCATGATATTTCTCTGTGTCGTGGCGGCATTACTCCTGTTTTTCCTCTTTCGCCGCACGGAACAGGAGGCTTTCCGCGACGATCTGCGCGATCGCATCATCGCCGGATTCGATTGCCAGAGTGGGAAAATGAAAAGTTTCAACAGGACCCAGAACCGAGCGTCGATCCGCTATCTGGCTCTGAAAGGTGGGCCGAACAGCTACATCGAAGACTGTGAGGCAACCGGCATATCCTTCCGCATGGGGTTGCTTGACGGGTTGGTGGGGACTTGGGATGCCAACCAGATCAGTGTGGAACGGATGTCACTCAATGTCAAAGCCGGTGCAGAGACGGAGGAGGAAGGGCAAGCCCTGGCGCGAGCGCTGAGCAAACGTTTCGAGTCCTTGCGCTTTCAGGCGCTGGAATGCCAAAACACCCGTATCTCATGGGGCTATTCTCTGCGAACCATGGGTAGCATTTCCCAAAGCCGCATGACCGCGATTCGGGATCAAAACGGATGGCGATTGCGCTTCACGGGTGGCATTTTCCAGCAAAACTGGCTCAAAAACCTCGAGATCGACGAGTTGATTTTGGTCTGCAATGGTGAATCGATTGTCGTAGAGAAGGGGTCTTTTATCATGACCCGTCCGCTCGCGGAACTCTCGGAGCACAAGACCCATGGCAGAGTGCAGTTCGAGGATCTAAGGGTCACCGGCGGACTTCGTCCAGCATTCAGTGGGTCCGTCATTTTTGAGAATGTTCCCCTGTATAAAATACTGCAAGACAGCTACAAAGACTACGTCGAGGGTTCCGTCTCTGGTCGCTTGAAAATTCTCGGATCCACCAACTCGACCGACGGTGTCATGTTGAGCGGCAGGGTATCTCTCAATGAAGCTGACGAAATCGTTCTGCGCAGCCAATTGCCCTTACTCAACAGCTTGTCGATCCTTTCACCGGCGGGCAGTTTCCGCAAAACAACGTTCAGCGAGGGGTATTTTAATATCAAAACTTCAGGGGGAATCTTGACGATCAGCGACATCAACCTTACTGCGCCCGAGCAAATGGAAATGCGCGGCGGCTTTATGGTTCGACCCGCGAAGCCTCAGGAAATTAACGAAATGTTGCGCAAGGGCTCCATTACCGACGAAATTGCCCAAGGAGTGATTGCGACTTCCGCCGAAATCCCGGCCGGATCGGACGAGTTGTCGCTGCGGCGCGCGATGCAACTAGCGGGAAAAAACCAGGGTGTGACCGCGGCATTTGACACGGAGATTTCCGATAACAGTTCACCGTTTGCGGCCGAAATCCTAGCGGATGAGTTGCAAATCAAAACGGCGGAAAAGCAAGCCATTACCGCTGTGTTTGATGGCAAGGTATCCTTGACCATGCCGTCGGCGCCGTTTGCCAATGCGCCGAGTGTCGCCAAGATGTCACGAGTGATCGATGCAACCTCGTTGGAGATGGATTGTATGCTCGATGGCAATCTGTTCGATATCACCCGCGTTCAGGCAGAAAACCTGCTGGTGATGGAGAAAAAGCAGGAAAAACCTGCGACGGAGAATCCACCTTCCGCGGAGAATCCCTAACCGCGGGCCATGCAATCGGTCGCGAGCAACAATGGGTAGCAGCAGCCAAAAGGTCGCGGCAGCTACAAGGTCGCGGCAGCCACGACGAAAAAACTGCGGGCCCTGAACGAGTCCCGCAGTTTTTCAGATGATGCCTCATGCGGCTGTAATGCCTTACAAGACGACGGGATGATCAACGTGCAGCGGCAATGACGCTGTCTTTGGTCATGCCCAGTTCCTTCATCACAGTATTGCCTGGTGCGGAAATGCCAAAACGATCAATACCGATCACCTTGCCTTGAAGGCCGACGTATTTCCACCACAAACCGCTGACTCCAGCCTCGATGGCAACGCGCTTGGTGCAATGTGAGGGCAATATGCTCTCGATGTATTCCGGGCTCTGGCGATCGAATCGTTCGAAACATGGCAGAGAGACCACTCGCACTCCGGCGCCGAGTTCTTCGGCAGCCGCCATAGCGTGTTGCAACTCAGACCCGCTCGCCAACAGAATGATATCGAGGGAGGCCGTTTCTTTTTTGGCGATGTAGGCACCGCGAATGACACCGTCGCGCCGCTCCTCCACGCTCAATTGATTCATCAGCGGAATCGCTTGGCGGGTGAGGATCAATGCCGTGGGGCCATCGGTGCGATTCATCGCTGCCACAAAAGCGCCGGCCGTTTCCTCGGCATCACCCGGGCGAATCACATCAAGCCCAGGAATGACTCGCAAGCCACTGACAGTCTCCACAGGCTGGTGAGTGGGACCATCTTCCCCAACGCCCACGGAGTCGTGCGTGAAAATGTAAGTCACGGGCAAATGCGCGAGGGCGGCAAGGCGAATGGAGGGGCGGAGATAATCGGCAAAGACCAGGAAGGTGGCACCCGAGGCGCGGAAAATGCCATCGTAGGCGATGCCGTTGCAAATGGCACCCATAGCGTGTTCACGAATTCCGAACCAGATGTTGCGTCCCAGGGGATTGGAGGCGGAAAAATCGCCGGCGTCTTTGAGGTAATTCTTTGTCGACCCGAAGAGATCCGCGCTACCTGTAATGAAGCTCGGCATGGCTTTGGCCACGGCATTGATCACATTGGCGCCCGCGCTGCGAGTGGCGTCTTTGTAATCGGCAGGGAAGGAAGGGATTTGCGCACTCAGGTCCGATGGCACGGCATTCGCTACGCACTCAGTGAGTTCCTGTGCAAGTGCGGGATGCGCTTGAGCCCAGGCGTCGTAGGTGGCTTGCCATGCTGCGAGTGCCTTGGTGCTCTCTGCTGCGCGCGCGGCGAAATAAGCACGAACTTCCTCCGACACGTGGAAATGCTCTTCTGGCAGACCGAGGTTCTTGCGGGCCTCGTCGATGAACTTGGCACCACCCTCGCCGTGCGCCTTTGCGGTGCCGGCTACTTCGGGAATTCCCTTGCCGATGAGGGTTTTGGCAATGATCACCTTGGGTCGGCCATTATTGTTTGTCTTCGCGTCGGACAAGGCCTTCGAAATGGCAATCAAGTCATGACCATCGATGGTTACCGCGTCCCAACGCTGCGAGCGGAAATATGATTCGGCGTCTTCACCTTGGGTCACGTCCGCCATGGCGTCGAGCGTGACATCGTTGGAATCATAAATCAGCACCAGGTTGTCCAATCCCGCATGGCCTGCAAAGGCGATCGCTTCTTTGGCCACGCCCTCCTGCAGGCAACCATCACCAAACAGGGCGAACACGTGATGATCGAAGATCACGTGCTCCGCGCTGTTGAAACGAGCTGCTGCGCGTTTTCCTGATAGAGCGTAACCGACGGCATTGGCAATGCCCTGGCCGAGAGGGCCGGTGGTAGCCTCAACTCCCGGGGTTTCATGAAATTCCGGATGACCGGGAGTGATCGAATGAAGTTGACGGAAGTTTTTCACCTCCTCGCGTGAAACGGCATAGCCTGCGATGTGCAACCATGCGTAAAGAAACATGGACCCGTGCCCGGCGGAGAGTAGGAAGCGGTCGCGATTCAACCAACGGGGCGTGGAGGGCTCGTAACGCAGTGCTTCGCCGAACAGCACAGCGCCGATTTCCGCGCACCCCAAAGGCAGGCCGAGGTGACCGGAGGAACAGGCGTGAATGGCATCCATGGCAAGACCACGGGCTTGATTGGCGGCAGCGGAGAGAGCATTGGTATTCATGAGGCAAGAAGAAAGTCGACGGATGGTAGGAGAAAATACGTGTATGACAAGTAGGGATTTTGACATCCCTGCGCATCGCCTGGATTTGCCATAGAGTCTCTGCGAAGAGGGATCATGATCATCTTCGCTTTGTGCATGGATCCCATGGCGTTAGGGAGTCGCAAGTTGCCTGCAGGATCACCCGCGGGGGGTGTGTCGCTGGGAACTACGTTTCCTTGCCGCGGAGATCCGATCGTGATGCGGATGATGTTTTTTCCATTTCACGCTTCACCCGCCGCTGATGGCGAAGCCGCTGGGGCGGCGGGCTCATCGGTGGCGTATTCAATCAATTCGCCCGTGAAATGCTGGCGCAGTATTTGCATGAATTGCTCGGCAGGCTCCCCCTGTTCCTTGAGAAATCCGCCATATGTCAGTCCATCGATGCGGATTTTTCCCTCCTTGCCCTGACCGAGTGAAAAATGGGCGAAGGCCAACCCCTTGGTGGACCACTTGCGCAAATCCAGACGCGTGAGATCGGTCATGCGAACCCGCCTACCATCTTGTGCAAGAATCATCTCGCCCTCAATGCTCATGCTTCTGCGACTGGTGCGGATCAATACGAATGCGGTAGAGAGAGCAAGAGCAGTCAGGGCGTATGCCACATACCATTGCTCGCGAATCGAACCAGCCTCATGCCATTTTTCCGGTGGCTTCCTGTCCCATTGGCGTCGCCCCGTGTAAACTTCCCATGCGGCCGAATGACCTTTGGCAATCAGAGTGCTGTCTTGCAATTCCTCGGGCCACGACACGGGCTGCACCAAATCAGCGGGAAGCAATTGCGGATCATTGCCGAAATCAACGGTTTGCTGCGAGGCATACTTCTTCCACTCGGCATCCGTGACCAAGCCGTCCTGCTGTCGTTTTTGATAAATCTGCTCTGCGGAGAGAAATGCGCGATTCATCGCAAAAGCCTCATTTTGCTTCCGGTAGCCGCTGGCGGCATCCTTGTAAAACCAGCCGCCGAGAAAAGCGAACATCGCCAACATTCCTATCGCCCGTTGGTAAAACCAGCGCGTGGGGCGGCAAACGAGTGAGGTCGTCATGCCGACAAATTAGGGTCGAAAGCCGGGCTTCTGCAAGGTCAATCAGCAAAATCGAAGCCCAACTACTTTGCGAAAACAGTGGCACACCACGCCATTGTGTGGTTGATTGCGCCAACCTCATGCGCCTAGCTCCTCCACGCTACCGGGCTTGCGGCCTTTCACTTCACGCAACGCGAGGTTTTCCGACAAATCGCATCCATTTCGACGTAGTAAGCTCCATTCACCATGATCGACTGGTTTGCCCGCAATCACCTCGCCGCCAATCTGATGATTTTCATCATTTTGCTACTCGGTGCGCATTCCGTTTGGAAAAGGACCACACTGGAAGTGAATCCGGCATTCCGCTTTGATGAGGTTCAGATCACCGTGAATTATCGTGGAGGAACACCATCGGACGTGGAGCGTGCGGTGATCATCCCGATCGAGCGTGCGATTGAAAACCTGCCCGGTATCGCCTCGATCGAATCGGAAGCAAGAACGGGATCTGCGCGCATCGAAGTCAAAGCCGACCAACTGACCGACCCGGACAAACTCATGGAGCAGATGCGGCCCTTGATCGGCGGGATCACGAATTTCCCCGTGGAGATTGAGCCTCCCCGGCTCGAAGTGCCCAATAGCACTCGCTGGTTTGATGTCATCAAAGTGGCGATCACCGGAAACATGAGTGAGGCTGATTTGCTCAAGGCATCCCGGCGTGTGCGCGATGACTTGACCGAGCTGCCCGGCATTTCCCAAGCCGAGTTGCAGGGGAACTCACCCTTGGAGATTTCCATCGAAGCGGACCCCGATCGTCTGCGTGACTTCGGGCTGACCTACAACGACCTTGCCGAAGCCGTGCGCCGCACGTCGCTGGATTTGCCGGCGGGTCAGATCCAAACCGACGAGGGTAGCCTGATGATCCGGACCAGCGGACAAGCCTTCACGGAAGATCAGTTCGCCAACATCATTTTGCTCAACAATCGCGGCGCGGCTGTCAAGCTGGGTGATGTCGCCAAGGTCACCGATGGATTTGAAGAGAACCGCAAAATCCTCCGCTTCAATGGCAAACCCGCGCTGCTGGTGGAATGCCTGCGTTTGAACAACGAAAGCGCCTTGGAAATCGCTCAGCAAGTGAAAGACTACGTTGATCGCGCGCCGCAGCGATTTCCCTCGGGCATCAGCCTGCACATTTGGGATGACTCCACCGTCGAACTGAAAGGTCGAATGAATTCGCTGATCAGCACCCTGTTGCAGGGATGCATTCTGGTGATGATCGTGCTGGGTTTGTTCCTCCGTCCCAGCATTGCCTTCTGGGTTCTGATGGGCATTCCCGTCGCCTTTGCGGGCACTCTGTGGGTCATGCCTTTCTTCGGACTCACCGTCAATGTGATGTCCCTGTTCGGCTTCATTATCGCCGTGGGATTGGTGGTCGATGATGCGATCGTGACGTCGGAAAATGTCTTCACCAAGATGAATGAGGGCATGGATCCGGAGGAGGCCGCCATTCGCGGCACTCAGGAAATCGCGCTTCCCGTGACCTTCGGCACCCTGACCACCATCGTTGCATTTTTACCACTCATGTTTTTCGAGGGATTTTATGGCACTTACACCAAGCAAGTGCCACCCGTGATCATCGGCATTCTGCTCTTCTCGCTGCTGGAGGCGAAACTATCCCTGCCCGCACACCTGAAATACATCAAACCATTGCCGCCGCATCCGGGGCCTCTGGCTCGCTTGCAAAATGCCATCTCGGGTGGCCTGGAGCGGTTCATTGAAAATCGTTTTCGCCCGCTCATCATCTTCACCACCCGCCACCGTTATTCGACCTGCTGTCTGTTCATCGCCTTCGCCATGGCTTCGGTCGCACTGATCAAGAGCGGTCGCTTGGGATTCGTGTCCGTGCCCAACATCGAAAAAAATCGCCTCTTCGCCAGCATCATCATGCCCCGTGACGCTAAGGTCGAAGATACCGAGGTGGTGGTCAGGCGCGCGGAACTGGCCGCTCAAAAACTTCGCGATGAAATGATCGATCCTGGAACAGGGAAGTCGGTCATCCGCGATATTCTGACCTCATCCGGCGGATGGCCGGGAAGACCTGGGGTGGATGCACGCTCGGGATTTGTGATCATGACGATTGTCGATGCCACCGAGCGCTCCGTGCCTGGGCCGAGCGCGAAGGAAATTTCCAAACGTTGGCGGGAACTCTGTGGCGAAGTTCCTGAAGCGCAATCGTTTTATATCATGGTCGATAGCGGGCGCGGGTATCGCGGCAGCGGTGGTGAGGAATCGATCCAACTGGAGTTGCGAGGACCCGCCTCGGATTCGCGTGATCAACTGGCGGATGAGATCGAAGCCCTTTTCAAGTCTTATGAGGGCATCGAATCCACTGGGGGCAATCTGGGGCGCAACCGCGATGAGTTGGTGATTTCCATTCGTCCGGAAGGCGAGGCATTGGGCCTGACGCAACGGGAACTGGGCCGTCAGGTGCGCTCGTCATTTTTTGGTGAACAGGCCCAGCGGGTCCAACGTGACATCGACGACATTCGGGTCATGGTGCGGCTACCGTTGGAAAAACGCCAATCACTGCACACGCTCGAGAGCATGAAAATCCGCTTGCCGCGCGGGGGCGAAGCGCCCTTGGCCAGCGTTGCGGATATCACCTTTACCAAAGCGCGCTCAGAAATTTCACGCACCAATGGGGCACAAGCGATCACACTCTGGGCGCAGGCGGAAAATAGCAGTGTGGATATCATCGAAATCGGACGCGATCTCGAAAACCGGCTGCGTGCGATTTTCATCGACCACCCGGAGCTGTCATGGCGTTTTACGGGATATCTCGCGGAGCACGAGGAAACAAACCAACGCATCATCTTCGGCGCGGTCGCGATCCTGCTCGCGCTTTACATTCTATTGGTGATTCCGTTCAAGTCGCTGCTGCAACCTTTGTATGTATTGCTGGCCATTCCGTTCGGTGTGATCGGAGCGTTGCTGGGGCATCTGATCATGGATGTGGTGCCCTCATTCCTTTCCGCTTTCGGCATTCTGGCTGTGGCTGGCATTGTGGTCAACAACGCGATCGTGATGATCGACTACATCAATCAGCATCGTGCGGCGGGCATGGACCGCTTCGAGGCGGTTGTTGGCTCCGGCACCAAACGATTCCGCCCCATTCTGCTGACATCGCTCACCACTTTCGTCGGTCTCGTTCCCACCATGTTGGATCGGTCGGTGCAAGGCCAATTCCTCATTCCCATGGCGGTGTCGCTGGCCTTCGGCATTCTTTTCTCCACGGTCATCACCTTATTCCTCATTCCTTCGTTTTATCTGATCACGGAGAGTATCATGGATCGATGGAAAGATGTGTGGGCCTGGTATCTCGGCAAGGCTCCCGCGCGGACCGAATCCGTAGGCTGATGCCGGTTAGCTTTTTTTTCTCGGTCGAGCCGATTTCTTCGATCGCTTGCGAGATGTTTTTTCTGAAGTCACAGTCTCGGGTTCCGCTTCGACTGCGACAACAGGATCCGCAGGCGGCTCAGATGATGTGGCTTGCGGACGTCTCATGCGATGAGCCATAACAAAGGCCAAAATTCCCGGGCTGAGCGGAACCCAGGTATCGCCCCAGCGTAGTGCCAGGAACCAGAACAGCAACAGGATGATCATCGCATACCAGCGCGCGGGTCGGTGGAAGCCAGTCACAACCACCGCTTGGATTGCCAATAAGCCCACGATCAGCCATTCGGTTTTTAGCGGTAGACGATACCACGACACAAGATCCAACAAGCGCGGTGAAGCGTAGAGTGATTGCAGTTGCTGCAATTGGTGGGATACGGGCGAGACATCACCCTCGGCCCGCAATAAATGAACAGGCGGTTGATGCCTCTGCAGTCGCGCCAAATCCGCCGGCTCCGGGCGTATCATCTGCGGCGCCTGCAAATCGACCGCGCCAATGGAGTTTGCAGTCAGCTGAAAACGTCCATAGGGATCGATTTCCCAGTTGTGACCGGTGCGTGGCGATTGAATGAGCTGCCCCGGTTCGATGAGCAGTTCCTCGGGATGGATCTTTTCGCGGACCAGCACCGCGAGCAGGGCGGAAGAAAAAATGATACGATCACCCCAGCGTGCGATCAACCATGGTCGGTCCGTGACCTGTGCTTCCGATTCAATCGCGGAAAATCCCGCCCAGGTGTTCTCTCTGCCCAGAAACGTGCCTGCTACGTTGACCCGATTCACCACCGGCAAGCTCGCGCTGGAACCGATCACTCTCGTAAGCGGAACCGATGCTCGCACCAACGCCGCAGGCATCGGTTCCGACTCCGCGCCACGCCCCACGCTCGCGCTAGTCACACAAGAGGAAAATCCCGCCATCACCAGTTCCAAGGCATCGAGAGCAAATGGATCGGGAGATGTCCACGCAAGCGGCACTCCGATCATCACTGAAGAAACACCTGATTTTTTTAAGGCGTCCAATAGCACTGCGGCGTCGCTCGGCGACAGCGGGTCCGAGTCAAAAATCTTGTCCGGATCTTTACCCATCTCCACCACAAAAGGTGGGGCAACGGCGGCGCCTTTTCCGCCGACCTTCGACAGCGTCAGGGCCTGCTCTTGTGTGCCCGCGCCATGAATGCGCTGATGCTGCGGATACCACAACTTCGCCATGATGCGCTGCAACCCGTGTTCGAAGCGCATTACCTGGGGCACTGATAGCATCAAGGCCCAACAGGCGATGGTGACCGACAGCACCGGCAGCAAACGCGAGGCAAATGATGACGGAATCACGGACATGACGAATGGGAAAACGGCGGCCGTTCAGCGACTGCGCATGGCCTGACGCAAATACGGAGCCAAAAGATCCTGCAGCGCCGTGCCTGCCACTACCTCATCGAGCAGTCGGGCGGCCACGGGGATATGGGGCAGATACCATTCATCTCCCTTGTTTTCCACCAGATTGCCATAGGCACCCAGTGCTTGCATCAGCCGCTGTGTGGCACAATCACGCAAGGTCCTCTCCGCTGGACGGTCCTCGGAAATCTGCTCCCACAAGTCGAGTATCGCTTCGCGGTCATCGGCACTGTGGTCCATGTAAGGGTCGTAGAGCAGGGACGCGAGATCGTATTCCTGCCGACCACGGCGCAGCCCCTGGAAATCGATCAACCATGCCTCGCCCTCGTGCAGCAGAATGTTTTGCGATTGGAAATCACGGTGCACCAGATGCTTAGCCGTCGCCCCCAAGCCCTTGGCCAGAGCGCTTAGTTCTTCACTGCGTTTCAACGGACCGCTGTCCATGCCGAGATAATCCTCCGCGAGATGCTCCATGAAATACTCCTGCTCCCAACGATACAGGGATTCATCGAAGGCCGGCATCAGTTCCAATTCCTTGGGCGGTCGGGCGTAAAACAATTGGTCGATTTGCTCCAAAGCCGATCGGTAATATGGTTTGCGCTCGGCAAAAGGGCGATGCTTCATCGATAACAAATCCACGTCACCCAGATCCTGCACCAGGGCCACACGCTTATTACGATTTTCATAGTAGATCTCCGGCACGCGCAACTTGCACTTTCTGAGGAAACGGCCCACCGGCACGAAGTTCTCGCTGTCCGGTCGCTCGGGTTTCCAGTGAATGCCAATGAAAGGATCGCGTCCCTTGCTGAGAACACGCACAATGGTGCGACCCGAGGCTCCCTTTTTGATCGGGGTCATCGACACCGGCACCGTGGGATCGATGTCGAGATAAATGCGGGTGCAGGCGAGTATGGCGTCGGTCGACATGGCAAGCTAGGCGGATGCTGGCGTGAAACGGCACGGATTGCCAAGCGTAAATGCCAAAAATCAATCGCGCAGGTGCGCTTCGAAAATCGTTCGGCTGCCGCTCACCGGAGCCTCATCCAGCTCATACCAACAGCTTTTCTCCGAACGCTCCTTGTTGTAGGGCGGAGTGAAGATGTCGATCAGTTGCGTCACTTGCGCCGCCTTGAGCGTGTGGATGTTGCGGGCTCGCGAGGTGAGGGTGGAAATGTCTCCCTTGCGCAAGGTCGTGTCCATGGAGCGGTGCAGCAGATACTTGCCGGATCGCAAGCCGTCGATGTCCTTTTCCTCGACGGTTTTGTAAAGATCGTAATTCTGTGCGCGGATCTCGCCCGAGGCGCACAAAATCATGCCTGTCATGCCGGGGTGATTGTGCGGTTTGATCTCTTCGTTCCGATCGAATTGCAGCAGACACACGGCGAAATCGAGGTTTTTTTCCAGATCGTGAAAATCGACCCAGCCTTTTTTCAAACGTGTGGAAACTTTTTCCATCGCTTGGGAAATGACAGGGTCTTCCAGATAGAGCGATTGAGTAAGCGCGGCGATTTTGCGCAAATAGTCCTCCTCGTTCCAGCGATCGAGATGCTGCTTGGACGCTTCTTTGGCCACGGCCTCGAGAAACGCTTCCCAATGCATGGACTGATCGGATTTTACACGCCCCTCATAGGCGTTGGCTCGGGTGGCCATCGCGCACAATGAGGGCAAAGACAACATTACCCCTAACAATCCGGGCACGGTGGTCTTGAGAAACTCGCGACGGTGGTAATCGTCCATGAAAGAATAGGGTAATTCGACCACGATTCCTGTCAATCCCCCAAAATTCGCGCGGCTTTCAACGGCCTGCTCCGGCGGCATCGATCCGATAGACTTTTGCCGCGTTGCGGAAATAGAGTTTGTCGAGCACCTCCCGCGGTAGATCGAGTTCCTCCAGAAACGTGTAGTGCCGTTTCATCTGTCGATCCTTGTTTTGAAACGACCACCAACCCTCATCAGTGGCCCAGAGGATCTTGTCCTGATGACGGAGAACAAACTCCCGCGCCTTCTGGAGGTCCTTTTCCAAGACCTGTACGACCACCGCTCCCGACATATCCGCGTAAAGATTTGGATGCTCGGTGAGCTGGCGGTCACAGGCGCCGCTGGCCCACTGCCGCCACCAGTAGGCATGGGCGACGAGATCGCACTTCGGAAACATCTTCAGCACGCGGTCGACCCGAGTCATACCCGGCTCCACCATGTTTTTGTTCTGATCGATGTGAAACATCACGGGCAAGCTGACTTTTTCGCAGGCTTCGTAAAGGCGAAGATTCTTAGGATCATCAAACATCAAGCCGACGCCGTAATGCTCGCCAAAACCGATCGCGCCATCGGCGATTTCGCGTTGCAGGATCTCGACGGCCTGGTCCACGCTTTCCACTTCTTCCGGCTGGATGATTGCCATGCGGTGGATCCTGCCGCGATAGGCCTTGAAATATTCCAACATGGTGAGGCGTTCTTCTTCGGACTGCGGTCGCGAGCCTTTGTGATTAAGGGGACTGACGATGCAATGACCGATGTCACGCTCCTGCATCCATTGCGCGACCGCCCGCAACCCCAGCGGCGTGACTGACATCGCGTGCACGTGAGGATCGATGATGGTTCGCTCCATCGGCGGCGCGTCCGCAGAAGTTGATGCTTCTGGGGAGTGGGAATTCTGCGGACGGAAAAACATCCATGCACATGCCAATAACAGCAGCACGGGCAATCCGCGAATCAGGTGCGAAACTACGGGCCTTTGCATGGTTCTTGTAGCGATCGGGTGGTCGACCTGGAAAATGTGCGACTCAAGGCTGAACCTTTTTCACCCTCAAGCGCAGAAGCACCTTGGTGTGTTTTTTCGGCAGATGAGTGGGGTCGATTTGCCAGGCGAGCGCCTGGTTTTCATGGCCATGAATGTCAGACAGGCAGAGCAATTCATCGCCAAAGGTGGAGATGGAAATCACATTTCCTGAAACCTCCGCCAAGTATTTGCGTGGAGTTTCCGCCTCATCTCCCAGATGGGATCCGGCGAACAAAAAGCTATTGGGGAATTTTTCTCTGTCTTTTTTATCATCGGCCGGCGCCCCCTCTTCCTCGCTTCGCATCAGGAAATCACTCAATGGCCTCTCGACCAAGGTGCCATCTTCTTTCTTCCAGGCCAGCGATACGTCAATGAGATCCCCTTTGGCAGGAATATCCTGCCACCGTGTCATCTCCGGATCGAGCGGACGGCGCATCGCAGGATGACCGTTGCGCGCGCCTAACAGCAGCAGCGCGGCATGAACGTGAGAGGGTCGCGCCAGAATGACCACAATCGACTCATGCTCCTTGCTGTCCTTGGTGCAAGCGATCAATTCAAGAGCTCCTTCATCAAGACAAACTTCCGCGTCGACATCGACCACCCGTTCCACGGGATTGATGGCGATGCCCGGCATCTTCACGGCTTGGATCGCATCTTGGAGTTTTTTCTGAGCAGGGTCGGCCACGGGTGGCGGTTCGATTGGCTCCTTGGCATGGGTTTCCGGCACCAACAGGGATACACCCAGAGCCGTCACAGCGAACAAGCGCCAGAGGCCAGCGTGAATGCGCAATCGTCTCAAAAGCATGTGGGAGGATACGCGAATTCCCAGAAAATCATACGATCAAAATGCAACTTGACCGCCTGTTGGCAGGTTCTACCCTCCCGCCATGATCAAGCACCTTCTTTTCCTCCTGCTCACCCCCGCGTTGCTCTTCGCCCAAACCGGCGCAAAAGACAAGGAAGCCCTGCTGGTGAAACTCAAGAGCAGGGAGACTGCCCTGACCTGGGTCATCACCGGCGACTCGATCACCCACGGTGCGTGGTTCACCAGCGGTGCGCGCTCTTATCCCGAGCACCTGGCCGAGCGCGTGCGCGGGGAAATGCTGCGCTTCCGCGACATCATCATCAACACCGGCGTCTCGGGCGAGATCAGCACCGGGCTGCTGGCCGACTACGATTGGCGTGTGCTGCGCTTCAAGCCCGATGTGATTTCCCTCAACCTTGGCATGAACGATTGCGCCCGCGTCCCGCTGGAGCAATACAAAAAGGAAATGGCGGAAATGATCACCAAGGCCAAGCAGTCCGGCGCCATCGTCATCCTCCATGCCACCAACACCGTCTTCAGCGAACACGGCCACGCGAACAAACTTCCACCCTTCATCGCAGCCGTGCGCCAACTCGCCG
>JBJOMZ010000032.1:0-23494 GCA_046052105.1 Verrucomicrobiota bacterium
CGGAAGACATGCGCAAGGGCAGGGCGATCAAGAATTTCACCCTCAAGCCGATCCCATCATCGGAGCGCGGTCTTCGGTCCGCATTCCCCACCCATCACTCATGAATACAAACCTACGAAACATCGCCACGGCATTCGGCAGCGCCATCCTTATTTCGGGAAGCGCGACTGCTCAGAATGTGATCAACCTCAATATCAGCAACCAGAATCCCAATGCGTATTATCCGAAGAAGACCGATCCTGTCGTGGTTCTGAGCGATGCCGGCAAGTCTCTGGAGGCCCAATACACCGCTGCCCAAGCCACTCTGAAGACGGAACTGGAAAAGGCGGTCCCCAAGCTCGATGAGGCGAAAGTTGCCGCTTGGATGGAAGCGATCAAAGCCGAGGAGAGCTCGGAAAAAGACCATCTCGCCAAGGCAAAGGAACTTGCGAAATGGCAAGGTGCCGAGGCCAATCTCCGCAAGTTGGAGGAGCAGCTCAAGTATGGACCTCAAACCATCGAGGACGCCCAAGCCGAGCTCACGAGAGCCCGAGCAAGAGGCGAAGAAGATCCGGAGAAAATGAAATTGCTGCAGAATGCGGAGAGCTTTCTCAAAAGCCGCCAGGGCGATATCGATAGGCTCAACGCAGGAATTGTGCAAGCCAGGCAGGAGGTGGAAGAAGCCAAAGCCAAGTTGCCCGAGTCGCTCAAAGCGGCGGAAATCGCCAAACAAGCTCATGACAAAGCTCTCGACCATACATGGAAGGCCATGGATGCGATCGGCATCAACAGTTTTCTCTCCAACGGCGAGCTCGATCTCAAGCTGGCCCAATACATGATCCTGAAGGATGCGACGCCGACCATTCTCGCAGAATTCGCCCAACAGAGCCCGGAGAGTGCAAAACTCATCGATCAGCTTCTCACCGACAAAGGCCTGATGCTGCAGATGCTCGTCAACGATGGCGCGTCCGGCGGCAGATACGGACAGGCGATGAAAATCTATACCGAGATCCAGAAAGCCAGTCCAAAGGCAAAGGACGGGATCTTTCAACGACTCGCGATGGCTTGCAGCCTCGTTCATGCGACTCCGATCGTGAAACGGGATCGACCCACAGGTGCTGACGGGTTGGATGCTTCCGACGCTGAGGGAGCCGATGGCAATTCCAAGTTCGTCGATCCGGTGCAGCGCTATTTGAATTTCGAAAAATGGTATGAGGCTGGTGAACTTCACAAGGGCTTCAAGAATCTCAGCGTCTGGAACTTGAGGAGAGTTGTGGATTGCGCCGATCCCGATGAGATGATGGTTTGGGCACGACAGATGCTCCACGACCTGCGCCCGGACTGCATACCGGGCGATGACGACACACTAGTCTTCGTAGAAATAGTGGACAAGGAAATCGCCTATGGTAGCGGTGGATTGGTCAACGATCTGATGGACAAGCACTTCATGCAGAACATCCTCGCGAACGGCGGCATCTGCGGACGCCGCGGCTTCTTCGGACGATTCATCCTCCAGTCATTCGGCGTGCCCAGCACCGAGCGCGTCGAGCCCGGCCACTCCACCATCACACTCTGGCATCCCAGCGGATGGCAAACCAGGCTCGGCGGAAACTTTGGCAAATCCAATCGCGGCTTCTACTCCAAAATGGGCGGCGGCGGCGGAAACTATGGCGCGGATGTCAATTTCGTGGCCAGCAGTCAGGCACGCGAGGAGGAAACTGCCTTCCTGAAGGTGAAGAGAGCCCAATGGATCGCCGCGCTCATAGGTGAGCTGTGGAAGCCCGGTCTCATCACCTACTCCGGCAAGTCCACAGGCCCGTCACCAACCAAGCCCGGCACGGCGGTGATCCCCAGCACTTGGAGTGATATTTCACTGCATGAGCAGCGCCGCATCATCGCGCAACGGGAAACCGTGCAAACGAAAACCGTAGCCAAGGCAGAACCCGCGGCCACGGGCAAAGCGAGCGTTGATGCATCAGGCGTCATCACCATCCCCTCCGCCGCCACCAGCAGCCCGACCCAGAATAAGAGAAGCCTCTACAAAGGAGGGCAGTCCGACCTCATCGTTTTTATCAACAACAAGGAGGGCGAAACCTTGCTGCACCTCTCGCGTTACGCCAAGGAGGGTGACTCGTTCGAATACAACTTTGAAGCGCCCAAGGCCGGCAAGTATCAACTCGTTGCGGATATCGCCACCCCGAAACCGAATCAAAAATTGTTCGCCATGGCCAATAGCGGCAAGGCTATCGAAATGGCCCTGCCTTACACACTCGGCCTATGGGGCAAAACCAAAGCCGTCGAGCTGGAGCTCAAGGCCGGCAGCAATGTGCTGGAATTCCACGGTCCGGCGAGAGCCACGTTCAAGCAGCTCATCCTGACACCCGTGAAGTGATTCAAATCGTGGCGGCGCCTTCCCCTATGAAAATCAAATCCACCCTCATCTCCCTGCTTGCTCTCGCATGCCCGCTTTCGGCATTCGCCGGGACCAAGCCCAAGCCGCTCAAAGTCTTCGTCTTCGCCGGGCAATCAAACATGACCGGCATGGCGCGCACGCGTACCTTGGAGCACATCAGGATGTTTCCCGAGACCGCCAAGGAATACGCGGATCTTTTCGACAAGGACGGCAAGCCCGCCACTCTCGATGCAGTCCACGTTGCCCAGTGGATGGGCAAGGAAAGCGGTAGGCTGGAGCCCTTCTACGGCGGGAAGGTGAAAGGCCAAACCTCTTTCGGTCCCGAATACGCCTGCGGCATCTACCTGCACAAGGAACTCAACGAGCCGTTTCTCATCATCAAGACATCGCTCGGAGGTTCGTCGCTCAGCTACCGCTACCGTTCGCCCGGTTCCGACACATGGACGCCGCCGCCGGGCCATCCCGATCTGGTGAAGGTAAAAACGACGGAGTCGAAAGGCCCTGCACTTGCCGTTCCGGAAAAACTGGAAATCGCCAGTGACTGGACACCGGAAAAACCCCATGCCCTGCGCAGGCGGCACCTGGGATTCGATGGCTTCAAGGGCGCGGAGATCGGCAAACTCGGCAACGTTTATCCGATCTACTTTCTCAGCGCCACGATGGGCAAAATCAAAGGCGATCCTTTCCAAGCGGGAGATCTGATTCTCGCCGTTGATGGAGCTGGTTTGGGCGAAAGTCCCGTCGATCAATGGCGTGACGCGTTTCATGGATCCAAGACCATCGATGGCGACTGGATGATGAAAATCACCCGCTGGCGCGCGGGAAAAATCGAGACCTTCGATTTCGATCTCTGCGACACCCTGCCAGGCGGTCGTGCGAGTCTTCCGCAGCAGTTGGAAAAAATGAAACAGGAAGCCCTCGAGTATGAAAAACAACGGGGCTACTGCTACCGTGATATGATCGCCCACGTGAAGATGGTGCTCGGTGATGTGAAAAAACATCATCCGGCCTACGATCCGGAAGCCGGCTATGAGCTCGCGGGATTTGTGTGGTTCCAGGGCTGGAACGACATGATCGATGACGGCACCTACCCGAACCGAGACAAGCCCGGCGGCTATGATCAATACACTTGGTTGTTGGAAAATCTCATTCGCGATCTGCGCAAGGATCTCAATGCGCCAGGGATGCCCGCCGTGATCGGCGTGATGGGAATCGGAGGAGTGAACGCGGAAGGAAACATCGGGAATTTCCAAAAGGCCCAATTGGCCGTCGCGGAAAAGCCCGAGTTCAAAGGCAATGTCATCGCGGTGGAAACCGGAAAATATTGGGATCACCCACTGGCCGCGCTCGCCACCAAGTCGCATCAGGTCAATCAGCAGATGAATGTGTTCAAATACGAACAAGGTCTCGAAGGAGATGCTCTGAAAAAAGCTTTTGCCGAATACCGCGCCAAGCATATCACACCGCAGGAGGAGGAACTGCTCAAGATTGCGATCTCGGATGGCGACTTCCACTACCTCGGCTCCGGAAAAATCATGGCCGGGATCGGTCGCGGATTTGCCGAGGCACTGGCGAAAACACTGAAAAAATAAATCGTATCATACCTCCACGATGAGAAAATTGATTCTATCGCTCACCCTATTCCTGTGCTTACCCTTTTCTCTTGCGGACGGAAAAGCGAAAGTTTTCATCCTGTCGGGACAGTCGAACATGAGTGGCGGCGGTGATGTGGTTGCCGATCTCGGGGTAGAAGCGACCGTCGCGGAAAAGGTTCGGATCTGGGATGCCACCGACGTTTGGGGCAATCAGGGCGCTCCCGGCAAATGGACCAGTCTGACGGAACTTCAGGAAATGAAGAATGCGGCACGAGCGAACAAGATCGGCCCTGAGTTCGGATTCGCCAAGGCCATGGCCGCACAATACCCTGCGAATGAGATTCATCTCATCAAGGTTTCGAAAGGTGGCACGCCTATCAATTACTGGCTGCCGGATGCGAACGGCAAACCAAACGGGTTCACCTCGTTTCAGACCAATCTCAAAAATGCATTAGAAAAAATCGAAGGCGAATATGAAATCGTCGGCATATTGTGGATGCAGGGCGAGAGTGATGCCAAGATACAAGCGGATGCGGAAGCCTATCAAAAAAAGCTCGAGCAATTGATTGCGTTGATGCGAAAGGAGACTGACAAGCCTGAGCTGCCTTTTGTCATCGGCAGACTCAGCTCACGCATCCTCGAATCAAAAAAGTTTCAAATGCATCACGCCAAGATCGTGCAAAACGGTCAGGAGGCCATTGCAAAAAATGACAAGCGTGTCAGCGTAATCAATACCGACAATCTGAGTCAGCGTTCTGATCTCGTCCATTTCGACCAACAAGGGCAAATGGAACTAGGCAAACTCTTCGGCGAGGCGATGATCAAGGCATTGTAGTAGGCACGCCCTGACACATAGTCGCCTCATTTAACATCCCGAAAATTAAACCATACAAAAAATCACATGAAAATAGCAATACGAACCATCACCACCATGCTCGCCATGGCATTTCTCTCCGCCCTCAGCCCCGCTCATGGTGAAGCACTCAAACTCCACGCCATTTTCGATAGCGACATGGTGCTGCAACGCGGCAAGCCCATCGTGATCTGGGGCTGGGCCAAGCCCGGCGACTCCGTCTCCGTGCAACTCGGCAAGGAGACGGCAGAGGCCAAAGCCGCTGCCGAAAAAGGCCGTTGGGAAGTGACATTTCCCGCCCGCGAGGCCAGTGCTGATGCGCAAACACTGACCGTCACGGCCGGCAGTGAAAAAGTCGAGATGGGCAACATCGTCATCGGTGACGTTTGGGTCATGTATGGCCAGAGCAACATGGCGTTTCCGCTGAGACAAGTGGAGAACCGGGATACCGAATCCGCTCAGGCGAACTTGCCGAACCTACGTCTTTTTTCAATCGCCACCAACGAGCAGGCTGATCCGCAGGATGACATCAGACGAGAAAGCATCGATACGGGCGGCTGGGTCGTATCCACACCTGAGACAGCATTGGAGTTTTCCGCCATCGGCCTAGTGTTTGGTGCTCAAATTCAGCGCTCGGTGGACATTCCTATCGGCCTGATCAAGAACTCCCGCGGTGGAGCGTCGATGGAGTCCCTGGTGCCACCCCACAAGTTCCAGGAAATCCCCTCAGGCAAAGCACTCGTCGAGGCCATCAACACCCAGCGCGCTTCCTTTGATCTTCGAGCCGAATCCCTGAAAACCTACGAAAAAGAACTGAAACAAGCCAAAGACAAAAAACTACCGGAAGATAAGTGGCCCAAGATGCCGGTCAATGGCGAAAATGTCCGCTCCTGGAACATCCCTGGCAAGAGCCCCAGCCATCCCGGCAGTGTTTACAACGGTATGTTCGGCGTTTTCAAAGGCTACAACATCAAGGGCGTTCTGCTCCATCACGGCTACAACAACGCCATGACGAACAACTGCCGTCCCAAGCTCTACCGTTGGATGACCAAAGCGCTGATCGAAGGTGTGCGCGAAGATTTCAAGGATCCAGCGATTGTTTACGGAGTGATCGGTTTCTGCGCCGGCGGCAAACCGCAAAACGAAGAGGACTTTGAAATGCAGGCCCCCGGACCTCCCTACATCCGTGAGGCACAGCGCCTCGGAGTCGAAGATTTGAAAGACCCAACCCTCAACGGCTTCATACCTTCCTACGACATTCAGGTGCCGGGGCTGCACCCGACAAAAAAGGTCGAGCACGGCCATCGCGCGGCGCGCTGGGCTATGAACAAGTTTTATGACAAGAAGGCGCAATGGGACGAGGCGAAACTGCTCTCGGTGAAAACTGCGGGCGATGAAATGATCCTGACCTTTGAGAGACGCATCCATCCTGACGACATGTCGCCTATCATCGAAGGCTTCGCCCTCGCTGGCGAGGATGGCAAATTCTACAAAGCCCACGCCCGCAACTCGACAGCGGGAGATTTCTGGACCGCGGCCAAAACCGTCCACGTCTGGAGTCCGATCGTGCCCAAGCCGGTTCACGTTCGTTACGCCTGGGGCAACAGCCCGATGGGCAACCTCTATGTCAACGGCCATCAGCAAATGCCCGTGCCGGAATTCCGCACGGATTCCTGGGATCTGCCCGAAAGCGATGACCTTACCGACAAGGGGCTTTCGAGTGAATTCGGTAAACAATGGCAGAACGACGGCAAGGTCCGCCTTGATTATCGCCGCAGCGAAGAGGCCAAACGCGCCGTCGAGATCATCGAGCGTCTCAAAACGCTGGGCAAGCCCTGACATGAAGGTTTCGCGGCAAATGCCAGAGCTCCGAGAGCCTGACATTTGTCGCGATATCCTAACAATTCCTCGAACCTCCAAGAAACGTCACATATCCGATGTTTTTTGCGCTGGAACGATAAAAAATCACCTCTTCATTCGTAATCCGCACGATGTTATCAAACAAGGCACTTTTGCGTCTCGCTTTCCTCCTGTTCTCCCTGCCCCTCGCAGGACAACAGCAAGCCGGTCAGGAAATCGCTCTGCCTCCTGCGGATTTTGCCAAGCTCGATACCTTTGAATCGGTCAATCTCGAGGATGCCGATAAACTTTTCAAAAAACCCGATTACCAAGGCGCCTACGCTGCCTACAAGGCTTTCTCCTTCGAATTTCCTAAAAGCAAGGCTCTGCCATACGTCCTACTGCGCCAAGGACGTTGCCTGCACCATGTAGATAAACGCAATGCTGCGATCAAATCGTATCAGGATGTAGTCGATTATTTTCCTGACAACATACCCTATGCCGCCGCAGCTTTGTTTCATATCGGGGAATGCCACGGCCAAAACGGTGAAGAGGAAAAACAAACCGCCACTTGGGCACGACTCGTGAAAGATGATGCCTATGTAACCCAACCGAATTCCGGAACTGCCTTGGTCCACCTCAGTGGCGCCATGGAAAAAATCGGCAAATTCGACGAAGCTGCCGAATACCAATGGCGCACTGCCGTCGCGTTCCTGAAGTCCAATCCCCATGCTGCCAAAGCAGCCCGCGACGCAGTGCTCAAGCACTATGCCACGCGAAATCCGAATCACGATAAACTCAAAGAATTCTATATCGCGGCCAGCGGCTTTCAGGGAGACGGCAGAAATACCGACAAACCGGAAGACGACTTGCGCTACTGGACTGCCGTTCTGAATGTTGTACTCACCACCCCTTCGGACACGCGCGAGAACTCCGCCGCCTACTGGTCTTCCAAGATCGCCGACAAGTTTCCTGAAAATGACGAAATCCGCATTCTCGCCACCCACCTATCCGGCATCCATGAAAAAGACCCCGTAGCTTGGCTTGCACGGATGGAAAAACAATTTGCCTCAAAACCAGCCACCTCCGACAGGTTGGTGCTTTTTTCCTCACAATGCAAAGGTGACCCCGCGCAGCGCCTCGCCTTTTTCACCAAGCATGTCACTGCACTGCTCCCCACTCTCAAACCCGCGGAACTCCTCGACCTCGTGGCAAAACTCAACCATCCCCATTCCATGCGCGATGAAGCGACATTGGTGCTTCGGTCCATCCGTGCCGATTCGTTATCCGATGCGGAAATCCAGCGCTTCGCTCTTCTCGCTGCCTCTTTCCTGTCTGAAGATGACGTGCTCCGCCATATCGCCCGCATCAAAGACTCGCTGCTCGCCACCAAGACCCGCTTCGACTACTATCTATCCAAGAGTCATAAAAACGCACCCTTCCAAGAAAAAGCCCTTGCCGAAATCCCCGAACTGGCAAAATCGCCGAAATATGCCGAAGGCCTAACATGGACCAAAGCATCGCTCCTGAGAGAACTCGGACGCTTCGAAGAAGCCATCGATGCCTTCCGCACCGCCAACCGCCAGCCCGACTCCACGTTTGAAATTTCCAACTGCCTCGTGGCCCTGAAGCAATTCGACCAAGCCATCAAAACAATGGCCGAACTCGAATCCGTGGGTGGCCAGGTCGCGTCGCAAGCAGCGCTCCGCATTTCGGATATCCATCGCTTTTCCGGCGACAAAGCCAAGGAAGTCGCCCAACTCCGCACCGTTTTGCGGCGTTACCCGAAAACCAAGGAATCAGCTGCTGCCCACGACCGACTCGAAAGCTACGGCGTTGCACTCGTCGGAGGCGAAGCCGAAGCCCAAAAATAAATTTCCCGGATCCTCTTGATTTGTTAGAATCTCCATTATCATGAAACTCATTGTCCCGCTCCTTTTTCTCACCACTCTGCTGGCGCAATCGCAGGAAGCGGAAGCTCCCGCTCGCCCTCGGGCCGCTGCCGAGCTCGACCCGCAGGCGCAGCATCTTTTTGACAAGGCCATGGAGCTCATGGATTACAAACAACATGAGCGCGCACTCGCCATGCTCAATTCGATCGTCCGCGATTATCAGGGCACCCTCCTTGCGCATCGCGCCCATATGGCGATGGGAAAACATTTTCTCAACCAGCGCAACACGGCCGATGCCCTAAATCATTTCATGCTCCTCACCCGAGTTCTCGCCCCCATACCCGGTGAAAAACAACCTGATGGCTTTGCAGAACTCTACCACGAAGCTTTATTCCAAGCCGGGCTCACCCAATACACCGCCGGCCAATACGCGGCCTCGTTTCCCATGTTCCGTCGACTCACCGAAGTCGCGGGAAAAACCGCTTGGGCGAACCAATCGTATTTCTACATTGGCATGAGCCACTACCACATGGGAAATTGGAACAAGGCCATTGATTCCCTGTCTCTCGTCGGCACCGAAGTGGCTGACGCCGAAGGCGAAGATCTCGGCCGCATTGAAATCGGTCAACGATTCTACGCGAAAATCGTGGATGCCGATGTGCCTGTCATGCGCAAGCTGGAGCAGCCCATCCAGGCTACCGTTAAGGTATCCAGCGGAGACATCGAAGTGGTGAGCGGTGCGCCCGTCCCGGGAAAGACCGACGAAATGCTGGCTTCAGCGCCCACCGCACTCGGCACACCCACGCCAAACGACGGCATCCTGCAAATGATCGGCGGCGATACTCTGGAAGTCACCTACCTGGATGACTCTACGCTCGACGGCAAAAAAGGCGTGGCCCGCACCGGAAAAGTTCGTGCTGTCAGCACCGGAACCGTAGGATTCTATCTGGGAGATCTCTCCACGCCTGCCTACATCGCCTACCCCGGTCAACCGCAGATTGTCATGCTGCGCGATGCCGATCTCGACAGTTCACCCGCGGCCGAATCCATCACGCTCACCGTCAAATCCCTATTCAAGGTCGAAGCCAAGGATGCCGCCAAGTCCGATGAGTTGCTGGACATTTTCGCTCTCAAAGATGATGAGAAAGCACAATGGGTCGAGCGCGACAGCATCACCGTGACTCTCACGGAAACGGGCGAGAGTGGCGCGATACGCAGTGGAGTATTTCTTGGTAAAATCCCTCTTTCCCCCATCGCAGCGGGTGTAGAACCCACCAACAAGGACAATGTTCTGCACACCGCCGAACTCGACGAGCTCTCCATTTCCTACAGCGATCAGGTTCACCTCTACGGTGACGAACCGCGCAACTCGGAGACACGGATCAAGGTTTCTGGCTCCGTGAATTCCGGAGTTTCCGCCGATCAATATGTAGTCTTCGAAGAGCTCCTCAAAGCCCGCAAAGGTTCTGTAGAAGCCGAAGCCTTGGTCGGGCTCGGTTCCATTTACAAGGATATGGGGCTCGACGCCCGCGCCGCAGAGCGCGCCAACGAAGCGCTGAACAAGGTCGATCCCATTATTGTCAACCGACTCAAGCTCCCCGGTGATCTCGTCGAACAGGCCTTCAAACTGAAATGGGAAAGTGAACTGTTGAAAAACGATTTCAATTCCGCCATGGCAACCTGCCTTGCTTTCAATCGTCTGTATCCCGAATCCGTTTTGGCAGACCAGGCCATGATGACCCTCGGTCGCTCGCTCGCGGATCGCGGCGAATACAAGCAGGCTGTCGATGTCTACAACCGTGTGTTGCAATTGGAAAATCCTATCTCCGCCGCCGAGGCCCAATTCCGCATTGGTGAAGTGCTCACGAAGGAAGCGGAAGATCTCACTGCTGCCGCCGATGAACACAACAGCAAATGGGGCAAGGCCGGACTGAGTGAAGCCACTGCCCTGCAAACCCGCATGGCACCTGCCATCGCCGCCTTTCAGAAAACCTACCAAACCTACCCGGAAAGCTCCTTTGCGGCCGAGGCTCTCGGTCGTGTGGTGCGTCATTATGTGGAAACCGAGAACTTTGCGCAGGCCGCAGGTCTACTGGAGAGCGTTTTTGACGAATATCCTGATGCCGCTTTCCTCGATGAGATGCTTTTGCTGTGGGCGAATGTCGCCTTTCGCATGGATGACAAAGCCACCGCCAAAGCCAAGCTCCAGCAATTGCTCTTTGATTATCCCGCCAGCCAATACGCAGCCGAAGCCCGCAAACGCCTATCCGCACTGGAAGGCGACAAACCAGCCACGGAAGAAAAAGAAAAATAGATCCATCAGGTCAGCCTGATCCGCATCATGCGACTGATTCTTCATCCTCACCCGGAACATGCCTTTATCATCCTCTCATCTCCTCGCCCTTGCTTCTCTGATTCTGGTGTCCGCGCTCCATGCCGCCAGCTTTGAGGAACAGCGTGCCGCCATCGCCGCATCCATCGAGACCCAATCGGAAGACGCCATCCTTTCGCTGCTCAAGGCAGGCATAGAGGAAGACCGTCCCGCACCCGCCGTGGCACTCACCGATGAATGGTTGCGGCGCAATCTCCCCAAAAATCCCAACACCCTTTTCACCGCTGCGCGTGCTGCGGAGCTCTCCGGTGAAATCAAGAACGCGGTCGCTTTTCACCAACAGGCTCTCAAACTCGCCGATCCGAAATCTCCCGAAGCTGGCGACTCCATCACGGCGATCCACACCCTGCTAATCCACCGTCTGGATGATGCCGCGTCCGCTTATTCTTACTCTCAAACCGAATCCGCACGCCTCGCTGTCAATCCCAGCTTTCGCCAATTCGACCGCTGGTTTCTCAATGAAGCCAAAACCCGCAACGACCGAGCGGCTGTTGCCACCAGACTCCTGTCTACCATCAAGTCGAGCAGCTCGCAGGATCAATTCACCGCTCTTTACACCGCGGACCTGAAGTGGCTGCTCGATTCCATCCGCGCTGCCCGCTATGATGTAAAACCTGACCGTTTCACCACCAGCTTTACCGACTCAGTGAAGGCGCTGGCCAATGCCATTACTTTCGATGAGGAACTCCGCTCCCTGCTTGATTGGACGGTATCTGTGAAATCATACAACATGGCGAAAATCGACGGACTGGAAACGAGGCCGCCGCATGCCGAAGCCAAAGCTCTGCTCGAAAAATTCCCCCATTACGCCGCGCTTGTGCAAACCGATTGGGCCGGGGGCAGCAACAGCCGATATTACCGGGGTGATCCCAAAAAATACTGGACCCACGAGACGGAAACCAAAGTTGCCCCGATCCGCGCGATTCTCCCCAAACTCGCTCCGCTCGACCAAGCCGACCTGCTCCGCACATGGGGTTCGAACTACTACGATAGCGGACCCCAAGTCATCCCGACCGCTGATAGCCCGGCATTCATCCTCGCCAACAAGGAACTTGTGAACCGCCGTATCGGCCCCACAATGAGCTTCTCATTGGAAAAAATCACATCCGCTCAGGCCACGGAGCTCGCCCCGCACCTTAGCGCCAATCCATCCCCTGAAGCTTCGCTGATTCGCGCTCTCGCTGCCGCCGGAGAATCCAAAAATCTCGACCAAGCCATCAATGCACTGCTGGGCCCTGAGGCATGGCGATTGGAACGCAACAATTTCGAACCATTCGCCGATCGACTCTGGCACATGACAGGTCGCCCCGGAAATGTCGCGAAACGCGATGAAATTGTTGCCAAAGCCAAAGCCTTCGCCGCCGCGATCCCGGCCATCGACGAGGAGAACCTCTATCCCAGCATGGTGAATGACTACCTCGCGCCGTCACCGCAAACTCCCGCCATCCGCGCGCGCCTGTCCAAACTGATCAACGAGTCCCCCGACCTCATCCCATTAGCTTTGGCCAATCCACGCATCGAGATTCAGCTCCTTGTGCGCGACGCCATCCTCGCGGAACTCCCCAACCCCAATGGCATTCTCAAAGCCAAAGCCCTCAAGAAAAAAGGAGCGCCCATGCCCACCCCCGCCCACCCGTTGGAGCCTGACTTGCGCAAAGCCCTGCAGACCAACACCAGCAATCCCGAGAACTGGTTGATCAGCGCTTGGGTGAAATCGCTCGGCACAACCAAAACCGCAGAATCCATCGAACTCGCCGGTATCCTTCATCGGTCCGTCACCCTCAACTTCGAAGCTCGCCACGCCCTCCGTAGCCACGCCCCAGAATCGACACTGCCTGCCGCCCAGCTCGCCGTCCTTCAGGCTACCGACCCTTCCCTCGCCTGCGCCGATCTCACCAATCTCCCGCCCACCGCCGATGGCAACACGGTTATCGCCGCTTTATCCAAAGCCATCGATGCCTCAAGAAAGTCACCCGTCTTTTTCGAGATCTCCGCCCTCGACGCTCTGGCTGCGCTGCCCGAGGAAACGTTCGCCAACGAAAACCTGCAACTCTTACTGATCGATCTGATCGACAAAAAACTCTCCATCACACCCGCGCGCCTCTTTAGCGATAAGTTTTTCGCCCAAGTCGCCAAACGCAACAAGCCCAGCGAACTTCTGCGAACCGCGGGATACCTGTGGAAAAATGTCGCCACCTACCACCGCACCTACCCGGCGATGATGACTCTCGCCGAGTCATCGCTCGATTCCCGTCCTTCCGTGGCGCACACCCTCGCCCTTGAAGGCATGGGCGCGATCGAGCGCCACAAGTCCGGCCATACCTGGTTCAACAAGCAAAGCGACCTGCCCCGCCTCAAGGGCATTCGTTCCAAAGCCGCGACAAAACTGGGTCTGATTGTGATTCCGGTATCCCCCACCCACCCGGCCTATCCGCTCTACCAAGCCCAGGCGGAATGGATGTCCGGCAACGAAGACACCTCATGGAAACTCATCGATGAAAAATGGGAAACCTTCACCACCACCTACCGCGAGCTCTCCATTCCCTTTCTGCTCTGGACACTCGAACGCACCATCTTCAGCAGGGATGAATCTCGTCAGGAATTCCTCGTAAAAAACCTGCTCGCCTGGTCGGGAGAGGCCGGTTCGCCACTCACTCCCACAGAAAAAGCTACCGTCGAGATCGCCTATGGCGATATCGCACTGCAACGTGGTCAAATTCCGCAAGCCCACGACATTTACTCCCGCACCCGAAACAATCCCGCCTTTGCCGGACTCGCCATCCGCCACACCGCCGCTCTGCGCAGAGTGCGCGCCGAGAGGATTGCCAAGAACTTCGATGCAGCCTTGCAGACACTCACCGATCTGGAAATGGAACGTGTGCCGGAAATCTGGATCGACGTGCGCTTCGCGCGCGCCGAAGTGTATTTTGACCGTGAGGACTTTGACGACGCGAAGGATGACATTGATTCCATCCTCGCCCGCGAACCGAACCACTCTGACTCGCGGCTTTTGTTAGGGAAAATCCAGCTCAAACGTCAGAAGCTCATGGAAGCCACGGAGGTCGAACTGGGCTCCACCTCGGCGCAGAAAAGCATCGTCCCCGGCGAGCGTTTGAAGGTGACTCTCAGCGATCCCACTCTCGCCATTTCAGGGGCAGGAACGGAAATCGAAGTGGTTGTCTGGGCTAACTCTGGCGATAAGGAAACCTTCTTTTTGCGCCAGTTCGGCGATGAAAAAACCAAGTTCCGTGGTGAAGTCGCCACTTCGCTCGGCAGCCCCAATCCGGGTGATGGCAGTCTGCAAGTCATCGGCGATGACGAGGTATTCTATGCCTATTCCCCACGTTTCCGCGAAAAAATGAATGGCCTCGAGGAGAAGCGTGGCGGACCGATTACGATCGCTTCGGACGCCATGCTCATGGCATCCGCACGCAAATTGCTCACGGATGCCGAGCAGCGTGCCAGCGACATGCAGACCGTGATGGAACAAATCGGCGCCAGCGCCAATGCCGAAGCCGCCGCCAAAGCCAAGCTCGCCAGTGGGGAAATCGAAATCGACCAAGAAACATACATCGCCACCACTACCAAACCAGGCAATCCCATTCACGTCCGCGTCACCGACCCCGACCGCTCCCGCTCAGCTCAAATCGATGAACTTACAATCAGCGCCAGCAGTTCCTCCGGTGATTCGATCTCCCGCATCACCCTTCGCGAGACATCCACCCACAGCGGCGTTTTCGAAGGGCAAATCACCACGGCGAAGGCACAAGCCAGCGCCTTCGCCCAGAACTCGGAACCAGGACGCGCTCCCAACATGGTCATCAGCCCACTCACGGAATACCCTGCCTGGCGTCCCATCGCGCTCAAAGACAGTGTGCCGGACTTCACCGTCGACCTGAATGACAATCTTCCTCTCGGTGAGTTGACCATTTCCGCCCGCGAACCCGGAGCGAAACTGCAGAAATTCCTGGTGCAAACCGCCATGAATCCCATGGAATGGACCACCATTGCCTCTTTCCCTGCAACAAAAATCCCCATCGCAAATCCCTGGCAACCCTCCATCACAGTCGTCAACGAGGACGCGCGCAACCACGCACAGGGCGCTCGCAGCGTCTATGAGATCAATGACTTACGCCGCCATCTTGCCGTCGGCTGGATGGTTCACCAACCAGATCAGGCCATCACCCAGAATGTGTCCGGCATTTCCACCGCGCTTCCTGCCAGTATCGTTACCGATGTAAACTGGAAGCGCAATAACACTCACGATAATCCCGCTGTTGTCGTCCGCTTCCAAGCCTACTTCCAGGAAACTCAACATATCACCCGCCGCTTCTCACTCGGTTTGGGCCAAGCCCCTGACCTGAAGGTCAAAGCAGACAACAAACAAAAATCCGAAAACGCCCAGTTCCTCATCGCCATCAATGGCAAAGTCATCACCAACCCCGACCAAAAAGAACCCCAAGGCGAAGTCAATCTCGGCCCCGGAATCCACAAAATCGAAATCTGGGCCACGGGCTGGCTATCACAAATCGGCTTCGGTCGTGAACTCAAACTCCGCGCCAATCTCCTCGACCCCGACGACCTCGCAGATGTTCCCGATTCCTTCTTCGACCCCAAAACTTTTCCCCCTTCGCTGGTCGATCACCGCAATGCCCCCGCCACCATCGAGAGCAATGCCGATTCCACCGAGTTCAAGGTCCGTTTCGCGAAGGAATCGCGCGCGCGCCTGATCCGGCTTGTCATGGCTGCCCATGAAGGCACCACACCGGCCCTCAACAAACTCACTCTGACCCAGCCCGAAGGGAAAAAAATCCTCCCTGTCGCTGAGGACTTCGCATCCCTCAATAAAAACGATACGCTCGAGATTCTAACAGGAGACAAAATTTCCGTTCGATATTCCGATGACCGATTTGTAACCAAGACTCGTGAGCGTCATGAACGATTCCTGAATGTTTCGTTTACGGATGCCCGTGCCGAATTCGCCGACATGGAGCCTCGCCCCGGTCGCAATGGCGAAGATGCTCCTTATTACGAAAAACTGCTTCGCTTCGCGCACGACAAGCCTCTCACCTTGGCAATTCACGACGCCGATATGGATGCCACCGTTACTCCAGACAAGGTCAAAGTGGCAATCGAGACGCCCCAGGGAAGCAAGACATTCGAAGCCATCGAAACAGGCGACTCCACCGGAGTTTTCAAACTCGTAATGACTCCTGTTCCGGGCGCCGCCACTGGCGAAAACCAAGTTCAAGTGCCTGTCGGTGGCACCATCACCGCCAGCTACTCGGATCAGGAAAACAACCGCCCCGGAGTGCCCACATCGCGCATTGCGATCATCCGCCATGCCGCTTATCAAGCACCGCAGCTCGTTCTCTCGCACGCGACCGTCACGCCATTGGAACCTGAAGGTCAGGCCGCTATTCTGCACCACGGTTTCGAACGTATTGTCAGCGAAAAACCCTCCCAGGGCACGGAGACCATCCGGCAGAGTTGGAAAATCGCTCATTCCATGCAACCAGCCGACGGCAAACAGGAAGCCGTTCTGGGTCAGCTGATGTATCTCGAAATCATCGCTCCTCAGATGGCTCTAGGCGAGGCGTCGACCATCGAAGTCTTCGCCCAAACAGATCAATCCCGCAGCGGAGCGCCGAATGCCACAACCTTTGACAAGAATCTTCCCGGCACGCTGTTATTGCAGGCTTCGCTCGACGCATTCAAAGCCGTCCGCGATTCATGGCGTGGAGTTCCGCTGTCTCCCATCTACGAAGCTACCGCGCCGGAACTTTTCGGCAGCAACCCTCGATTCGACCGCTTTTTTGTTACGCTGCCTCTCGTCCTAGGCAAGCTCCCTGCATACGGGGCCATGACCACACAGGAGCGCTACGAACTCGCCAGCACCCTTCGCTCGTCGCTGGACCAATACGACGACATCCGCCAATCTCCCAACGGTCTCGTCGTTCGCCCGGGAGAAAATGTCCACATCGCTTTCCGCTTCACCGATGACAAAGGCGCGGAACAATGGGTCACGGCCAGCACCAAGGTCATCAGTCACTCCCATTTCGACTTCATGACCGAAGACCACCGCGCGCCCATGACCGCCGCCTACGTTGGCGAAAATCTCAACCTCCGCGTTGTCGATCTCGGTGCGGATACCACCGATGCCACCGATACCGTGAAAGTCCTAGTGCAGGCCAAATCCGGTGCCAAACATACGGTCGAACTTCACGAGACTGCCCCGCACACAGGCATCTTCAAGGGTTCGTTTCCCCTTACATACGCCCAGCCATCACCCACACCTCCCGCCGATGACGCACAAGCCGAACCTGCCGATGTGCGTGTCAGTGGCATTGCCGTGACTTATGGCGATACCGTTGCCGCGCGCTACACCGCGACCAATGGCGTCAAATCGCCGATCCGCACGGTTACGATCAGCAAAGGAGCGGATGGTGCGATTGAGCCTTTCTCGAAGAAATACGACGATCCCCAAATGGCCATGAGAACCCAGTTCTCCCTCGCCGAGGCCTATCTGGAAGTCGCCAAGCGACGCCGCAAACTGGGTGAAAACGCACTTGCCGACCTCGACTACCAGACCGCGAAACAACTCCTGGCCGCCGCAGTCGATCAATTTAAGGAACCTGCCACGCGCGCGCATGCCGAATACCTGTTAGGCAGCCTTACGATGGAAGAGGGCGATGCCGCCAACGATCCGGAAACCCGTGAAACCCGCTACCGCGCCGCGCTCACGAGGTTTATGAACGTTACTGGCAGCTACTCGGAGACCGTTCATGCGGCCAAATCCCAGTATCAGATTGCCACCATTTACGAACGTCTCAAAGAACCGGAAATCGCCGCGCAAGAATATGTCAAGCTCGCCTACAAGTATCCGGATTCGGAGCACTTGGCCGTTTCCATGGCGCGGCTCGGAACCCATTTCCTGAAAAAAGCCTCGGATTACGAGGCCAAGGCCAAACCTCTGCTGGAGAAAGGTCCAGCGGACAAAAACGCTGCGTTCGAAGGGGAGGCCCTGCAAAAAATGGCTGTGTCTGAATATCTCAAAACCGCCAACATTTTCGAACGATTGCAGCAGCGTTTCCCGAGCGATCCGCTTGCTGGTCAGTCGGGATTGCGCGCCGGACAAGCATACATGAGAGCAGGAAAGAATCAGGAGGCGGTCGATGCTTTCAAGCGCGTGATCAATGAGCCCGCCTATGATGGTCCCACTCTCCGTTCCCAAGCCATGTATTGGACAGGCATGTGTTATCAGTCCCTGCGCCAGCCCATGGCCGCCTATTCGAATTTCAAACGCCTGACCTATGACTTCCCCGAGAGCGAGTGGGCCGCCTTCGCCCGCGCACAACTCTCCCAAGACAACATGCTTGATCTGGAAGACAAACTCGAACTCGAACGCCTAGAAAGCGAAAAATGATCACTCACCTCCAAACTTCGTCAAAAACAGATCCGTCGGCTCCGTCCCTTCCGTCGGCTCCGTCCCCATTCCCCGCCCTCTCCCGCTCCCCCCTTCTCCCCCTCTTCGTCCTCGCCTTCACCTGCTTCACGCACGCATCCCCCCTCGACGATCGCATTTCCTCCTTCAAATCCGCCGCCACCCAAAACGAGTCGGCCGTGGCAGACATCTTGCGTGTGGGCCTGGCAGAGAAGCGCTCCGCGGAGGCTCTGGCCACAACCCGTGCATGGCTGACGGCCAATCCTACGGATTCTGCAGCGTTGCTCCTGCTCGCCGCACAATCCGCCGAATTTGCCGGCGAACTGCAAGACGCCGTCAGCTTTTACCGGAAATTCCTCAAACAACCGAACCTCGATGCCACCCAGGCCGAACAAGCCGCGACATCGGTTTTCCGCATCCTGCTGCTTCATAGCAATGACCCAAAAGCCGCCTATCTCCTCATGCGCGAGGACGGTGAAGTGATCAAGCAATTCGGACGATCCATCCAATACCACCAGTGGTTCACGGAATCTGCCCGCAAACGCAAGGATGCCGATGTTATCCAAAAACTGCCGCCCGCATCCGCGGAAAAAATGCCCGACGCCATCGCCATCGAGCTCCCCGCCAATCCGAACGCAACCGATGCCGAAACGGCATTGAACGCGGCCATTGCCAAGGCAGCAGTCGCACCCAACCGCGTCACGATCACTGGCTTGCAACCTCTGCTGACAATCCCCGAGTGGTCACCTGCCCTGCGCACCGCACTTCTCACGCTTTTCCGCGAAAACGCACCGCTCGACAAGTATCCAAACCGAATGGGCTATGAAGCTCTGGTCGTCCGCCTACTCCAAGAATTCCAAAATAGCAAAAATTGGTCGGCTATCGAACCCTATGCCGCATCATTCTGGGCGGTCGCACTCAGTCCGGAACAATACAACCAGTGCGCAGCGGCGAGCGCCATGCTGAACTTTGCCACTGCCGCCCAACAGTCCAAAGCATCGTCCGCGGTTCTCACCATAACGCGCACCTACGTGAAAGGAGCTGCCGCTAAGGCATTTGCCGATCGCAAGGAGCCAAACATCGTTCTCCTCAACACCAAACTGCGCCAGCTAGCAGGCGATGTTGGCAGCGCACTGGGCACCGCCGATATCCCCGTCGATGAGTCAGACCAAACCTATCCAATCTACAAATCCAATGCCGAATTTGCTGCTGGTAATGTCGATACAGCATGGCAACTCTATCTCGCGCATGCCAAACAACTCCCCGCCGTATTGCGCAATCTTCCGGTAAATTACGCATTTTGGCTGCTGGAAAAATCCATCGAAACCGACCGCGGCGAGGAAGCGGAGAACCTGATCAAGGAGCTTACCATCTGGTCACGCCAAGCCGAGGGCACTTTTTCTCCCGAACAGGATGCCCAATTGAAAATCGCCTACGCCGATCTCGCCTTCCGCAAGGGTGCTCTACCCACCGCGCGCGCTTGGTATCGGAAGGTAGCCGAAGCCGCGGAATACGCGGGTACACAAGTTCATCTAACAGCCGCTCTGGGTTCAGTGACCGTCGACCGCGTTTCCAAAAATTTCGGGGCCGCACTGACCGAACTGGAGCAGCTCATGAAGCTTCCCAACGAGGCATTTCGTAAAAAAATCCGCTATGCCCGAGCTGAAGTGCTGATGGATCAGGAAAGCTATGCCGAAGCCCTGGAGGAAATCGATCAAGTCCTGCGGCAGGAACCTAAGCACCCGGACGCACTCATCCTGCGCGGCAAAATCCACTACGAAATGCGTAAACTTGTCGAGGCTAGCGAAATCGAACTCGGTCCCTCACAGGACAAGACGATCATCGTCCCCGGTGAAACGGTGAAAATCAACCTCCGCGATCCCACCCTCAACGTCTCAGGTGTCGGCGCCGACATCGAAGTGGAAATCTGGGCGAAGTCCGGTGACCGCGAGCGGGTTCTGTTGTATCAACTCGGCGACAGCAAGGAGAAGTTCCGCGCCGATGTGCCTACTGCGCTCGGTCCTCCGACGCCTGGCGACAAGATCTTGCAAATACTCGGCGATGACGAAATCCGCTTCGGTTACTCAGGGCGTTTTCGTGCAAAAATGAAAGACCTGCCCGCCGATCCTGATACGGTCATCAACGTTGCCTCGGACTCGTTTCTGTCCTTCTCCGCAGGCGCCTTCCCTCCGCGTGAGGGGGAACGCCGTCTTAACATCGAGGAGCTCGGACTTTCCACCTCACAAGCCGCTCTGGGGATTCGCACCGTCAGACCCGGCAACCCCGTCTACATCCGTGTCACCGACCCGGACCGCTCACTCACCCCAGGCATCGATGAAGTATCCGTCAGCTTGCAAACTTCCAGCGGTGATGAAATCCGCAAGCTCTCTCTCAAAGAAACCTCACCCTTCAGTGGTGAATTCCAAGGCATTGTTCCCACCTCTTCCGCCCAAGCCATTGCCTTCGCATCAGAGTCCGCCCCCGGCCGTGATCCGAATATGACCATCAGCTCACGCGACTACCCCGGCTGGCAAGGGAACGTCGGTGATGCGAACAAAGCACGCACATTTGGCATCGATCTGAATGACAACGCCGCGATCGATAAAATGACCCTCGAAACCGGTGAGGCTCTCGGCAATCTGAAACAATACGTGCTGGAAACATCACTGGACGGTAAACACTGGACCACGCGCGCGCGATTCCCAGAAACCACTCCGGTCTGGGATGGCAAACCGCACGTTGCGTCCTTTGCCACCTTCGGCACGGAATCCATTGCGGTATCGACTCCGGAAAATCGCTCCGTGCCTGTCGATTGGATGGAAATCATGGATTATGGTTCGAACCGGGCATCCATCCGCTATCTGTCCGCCAATATCAAATCGCTCGCGGCAGGATCGCTGCCCTTTGTCAATACCAGCCACCCCGGCTACTCAGGTGTGTTCCGCTACCGCGCGCTTTTCCATCAACCCGCAGCCGCCATACGACGTTTCCGGCTCGACGGACTTCCCAGCGATGGAAAGACCATCTTCCTCCTCGATGGCATCCCCGCAGCAGCAGATGAGGAAAATGCCTTACTGATCGAACGCGAAATCCAACCTGGTCTGCACGAGATCCAATTCTGGCGACATGAGGGACGGGGTGATTTTCTCAAACGCAAGCCCATAGTCCTGTGTGATGATGCCGGCAAACCAGAGCTTGTTCCTTGTCCGGATGCAATGTTTGATCCATCGACTTTTCCTAATGAATTGAAAAAAACGATTCCTCAGCCTGCGCAAATCACCACGAGCGGTGGACGGATTGATATCGCGTTCGGCGACCAAACCCGCGCCCGGCTCGTTCGTTTGGTGATCAACGGGTTTGAAGGTGCTGCTCCCACGATCAAAAAAGTAACGCTCAGCAACCGCGAGGGCAAAACCCTGCTTCCTGTCGCCCGTGATTACATGGAACTGCGCGACAACGAACAACTCGAAGTGCTGCCTGGCGATTCCATCATCGCCCGTTACCAGGACCCGAAAACCGCCACGCCCAAGCGCAACCGTCTTGAGCAACGGCTGAACGTCGCCTTCAACGACGCGAAACTTTCCGCCTCTTTTCTCACCTACATCGAGACCGAAACTGGGCGAGAACTCGCGCTCGAAGCGATTCGCCGCTTCCGTTACGACGACGCGATCGCCATGGTGATCGAGGATCCGGATATGGATTCTTCATCGGAAAAAGACATCGTCGACGTTAAGGTGACTTCGTCCTCCGGTGGGCAGGCGTCCATCAAGGCGGTTGAAACGGAAGAGCACAGTGGCATCTTTCTTGCGCGCATTTTCCCTGTGAATGCCGAACCCTCACGCGAATCGGAAATAAAAGTAACGGAGGGTGGCACGCTGACAGCAGTCTATCGTGATTCCGAAAACTTGAGCCCTGGGATTCCCACCGATCGCGAAGTGATCATCCAGCATGCGCGCTACATCGAGCCCTCGCTGGCCCCATACACCACTTCGGTGAAACCGGTTGCCGTGACCACGACCAAAGCGACCGCAGCCCCCAACCGCGCAACTGCCGCTGAAGTGGTTACCCCTCGTCTTTCGCTCCATTTTGACCATTCGACAGCCGATCAAAAAACGCACACAGCCGTCATCGGATCGAGCGTGCGGTTCGATGTCGTTGTACCTCATCTGGCCCTTGCAGGCAGCAGCACCATCAATGCCTTTGTGCAGACCGAGGCTGGCCGCAAGGCGAAAGCCTCGGAGCTCAAGCCGCCCTTCGACATCGCCGCGCCCGGCACTCTGAAACTCACCGGCGCGCTGGGCAGCGCTGCGATCGCCGTCCCCTCGGGCTATGCCATGGGCCAGGAACCAACCGCTCCCGGCAATCAGCCGGCTCTCGAGGAAGGCCGGTTCTCATTCTCCATACCTCTGATTCTGGGCGAAGTGCCTGACCGCAGCTTCGCCACCAAATCCGCCGAAGATTTGCCTGACTCCGCGATCCCTGATGGCATCGCTGTCAAAGCAGGTGACATCGTTCACATCGGCTATCCCTACAAAGATGCCAGCGATACCGTGAAATGGATCACATCCAGCTTCCAGATTGTCAGTCATCCCTTCCTCGATGTCACAGATCAGGCCTACGCCCAAACTTTAGAAAGCGCTTTTGTCGGAGAAAAAATCCACCTCCGCCTCATCGATCGAGGTCTCGACCGCGGACCGCAGCGCGATGTGGCCAAGGTCCTACTCAAGACCACCAGCGGCGCCACCACTCCGTTCGAGCTCCAGGAAACGGAAGCCCACAGCGGCATCTTCAAATCGGCATTCTCCACCAATTACGCCGCCGATCAGCTTCCCGCCGAGCTTCCTCCCGTCGCGCTGAACGGCTTTCCCGTGCGCTATGGTGACGATGTGGAAATTTCCTATTCATGGAATGGTGAAACGTTGGCGCACAAGGTCAATGTCAACCGTGGTGCCAATGGCTTTATCGAACCTTTCAGCAAACGATTCGCCGGTGATGAAATGGCCGTGCGCACGGGATTCACGCTGGCCGAATGCTATTTCGAACTCGCCAAAAAACACCGCGAGCTCGATCAGGAGAGTCTGGCCCGT
>JBJOMZ010000033.1:0-23452 GCA_046052105.1 Verrucomicrobiota bacterium
CAAACCGGAAAAAGGCGGTTTGTTCTGTGAGCGGATTTTCGGCCCCACCCGTGACTGGGAATGTGCCTGCGGCAAATACAAGCGCATCAAGCACAAGGGCGTGGTTTGCGACCGTTGCGGTGTCGAGGTGACCTTGTCCCGCGTCCGTCGCGAGCGCATGGGCCACATCGAGTTGGCCGTGCCTGTATCGCACATTTGGTTCTACAAATGCATGCCTTCCCGCATCGGTTTGATGCTCGACATCACCGCCCGTCAATTGGAGCGTATCATTTATTATGAAGATTTCGTTGTTACCAACGTCGGCACCACCAACTTGACTCTGGGTCAGTTGTTGACGGAAACGGAACTTCGCGAGGCAGAAGATGCCTACGGTGAATCCGCTTTCCGTGCCCGCATGGGTGCAGAGGCCATTCAGGATCTGCTGTCGCAAATCGATCTGCCTTCGCTGATCGAGGACCTTACCCAGCAACTCGCCGCCACACGCTCGAAGCAAAACCGCAAGAAGCTGGCCAAGCGTCTCAAGATCGCCCAAGGCTTTAACGGTTCCCGCTCGCGTCCCGAGTGGATGGTGCTCAACGTGCTGCCCGTGATTCCTCCGGACCTGCGTCCCTTGGTGCCACTGGAAGGAGGGCGTTTCGCCACCTCCGACCTGAACGATCTCTATCGCCGCGTCATCAACCGTAACAACCGTCTGAAGAATCTTCTGCAATTGAAGACTCCTGACGTCATCATCCGCAACGAAAAGCGCATGTTGCAAGAAGCTGTGGATGCTTTGTTCGACAACGGTCGTCACGGTCGTGCGGTGACAGGTGCTGGCAATCGTCCACTGAAGTCGCTGTCCGATATGCTCAAGGGTAAAGGTGGTCGTTTCCGTCAGAACCTGCTCGGCAAACGCGTGGACTACTCCGGTCGTTCGGTCATCGTGATCGGTCCTGACTTGAAACTCAATCAGTGCGGTTTGCCGAAAAAAATGGCACTTGCTCTGTTCGAGCCTTTCATCATCCGTCGCCTGAAAGAACTCGGCTATTGCCACACGGTGCGTTCGGCCAAGAAGATGATCGATCGCAAGACCAAAGAAGTGTGGGACATTCTGGCCGACGTGACCAAAGGCCACCCGATCCTTCTCAACCGCGCTCCCACGCTGCACCGTCTCTCGATCCAAGGCTTCGAACCGAAACTGATCGAGGGTGAGGCCATCCGCGTTCATCCACTGGTTTGTACCGCGTTCAACGCTGACTTCGACGGTGACCAAATGGCCGTTCACGTTCCGCTTTCGGTGGAAGCGCAGATGGAGTGCCGTCAATTGATGCTGGCACCGAACAACATCTTCTCGCCTGCCAGCGGTCGCCCGATTACCGTGCCTTCACAGGACATCATTCTCGGTTCCTATTACCTCACCTGGGCACCGATTCGCACGGACAAAGATCGTGAGCGTGATAAGAATGTTCACCTTCCTCTGTTCGAAAGCACCGATGAAGTGGAGTTCGCCATTGCTTCGCGTAAGGTTGCCTATCACTCGTGGATTCGTATCCGCAATAAGGACTTCGGCAAGGACACGCATTACGGCAACAAGGAAGCGAAAATCATCGAGACCACTCCGGGTCGTGTGCGCTTCAACGAAATTTGGCCAGACGGCATGGGCTTCATCAACCACACGGTGGGCAAGAAGCAGATGTCCGATGTCATCTGGCGTTGCTACCAAGTCGCCGGTCAGCGTGGCACGGTGGAAACCCTTGACGCTCTGAAAAACCTCGGTTTCCGCGAAGCATCTCGCTCGGGTTGCTCGGTGGGTATCGTCGACATGGTGATTCCCGAGGAAAAGCCTGCGATCATTGGCAAGGCTTACGAAGAAGTGGAGAAAGTCACCAAGCAGTATCGCAATGGTATCATTACCGATGGCGAGCGCTACCAGAAGGTCATCGACATCTGGACCCAAGCCACCGATCAGATCGCCAACCACCTCTATCGCAAGATCGAGCACAACGAAGGCAAGGCCGGCATTTCTCCTCTGTTCATGATGGTGGACTCCGGTGCGCGGGGTAACAAGAGCCAGATCAAACAGCTGGGCGGTATGCGCGGTCTGATGGCCAAGCCCTCCGGCGAGATTATCGAACGCCCCATCACCGCGAATTTCCGAGAAGGTCTGTCCGTGCTGGAATACTTCATCTCGACTCACGGCGCCCGTAAAGGTCTCTCCGATACCGCTCTGAAAACTGCGGACTCCGGATACATGACCCGTAAGCTCGTCGATGTCGCCCAAGACGTGATCGTGACCGAAGAGGATTGCGGCACCGTCAGCGGCATCAGCGTGGCACCGATCTATGATGGAGATGAAGAAGTGGCTACGTTGGCGATGCGCATTTATGGCCGCGTCTCTCTCCAGAAAGTTGTGGATACGGTATCGGGTCAGACGATCGTGGACATTGACGAAATCATTTCCGAGAAAGCATCCAAAGCGATCGAAAGTCTCAACTATGATAAGTTCAAGATCCGCTCTGTTCTGACCTGCGAGTCGAAACGCGGTTGCTGCGTGAAGTGCTACGGACTCAACCTCGCCACCATGAAACCGGCGAAAATTGGTGAATCCGTGGGTATTATCGCGGCCCAGTCGATCGGTGAGCCCGGAACCCAGTTGACGATGCGTACTTTCCACGTGGGTGGTGTGGCATCTTCTGCGTTCAAACAACCAATCATCAACGCGAAGAACGGTGGACGTTTGGTCTATAAGGACCTGCGCGTGGTTCACTCTCCCGAAGGTTGGGTGGCACTGAACAAAAACGGTAGCATTTCCGTCCGCGATAAGGATGGACTGGAACTGGAAAGCCATCCGATCGTCATTGGTTCGTTCATTCCCATTCAGGACGGCGAAAGCGTCAAGAAGGGTGATGTATTGGCCAAGTGGGACCCCTACAACGTGCCGATTCTCACGGAAAAAGCCGGTAAGGTGGAATTCCGCGATATGATCAAAGGCATCACCGTGCAAACCGAGACGGACAAGGAGACTGGCAAAAAAGGAATGCTGGTGACCGAGCACAAAGAAGACCTTCACCCGCAGGTGGTCATCCGCGATGCGAAAACCGATGAGATTCTTGCCAGCTATTCGATTCCTGTTGGCGCTCGTCTCTCTGTGAAGGAAGGCGAAAGCGTGAACGGAGGCACCATGCTTGCCAAGACTCCGCGGAAAGTGGCACGAACCAAGGACATCACCGGTGGTCTTCCCCGTGTTGCCGAGTTGTTCGAAGCCCGCAAGCCGAAAGATGCCTGTGTGATTGCTAAGATCGACGGTATTGTCTCCTTTGGAAACAACATCCGCGCGAAGAAGCGAGTGATCGTGACCGACGCACAAACCGGCGAGGAAATGGAGCACTTGGTACCTATGGGCAAACACATCATCGTCACCGAAGGTGACCGCGTTTCCCGTGGTGACCATCTCACGGAAGGTTCGGTTTCTCCTGAAGACCTTCTCGAAGCTTGCGGTGCCCGCGAGTTGCAAGAGCACTTGGTCAACGAGGTGCAGTCGGTTTATCGTGTGCAAGGCGTGGAAATCAATGACAAGCACATCGAAGTCATCGTTCGTCAGATGCTACGCAAGGTAAAGATTACCGATCCTGGCGACGCTGATGATTTCCTCTGGGGTGACCAAGTGGAGAAGACCACCTTCCAACGCATCAACGAGCAAATCATTGCCAACGGCGGTAAACCTGCGGAAGGCGAGCCGGTGCTGCTGGGTATCACCAAGGCATCGTTGGAAACGGAGTCCTTCATCTCGGCCGCTTCGTTCCAGGACACCACCCGCGTGCTGACCGAGGCATCGACACTGGGCAAGGTGGACTACCTGAATGGCTTCAAGGAAAACGTGATCATGGGTCACTTGATTCCTGCAGGCACTGGCTTCGTGCGTCACCGCGAGGTGGACGTCGAATTCACCGTCGAGGAGCCCGAGCCCATCTTCGTATCCGATCAAGACGACGCCACCACGGTGGATGACGAATCCGCCATCACCGCGTAAGGCTGCCTTCATTCTTTAAGACACAAACGCCTGCCTCTTTTGGGGCAGGCGTTTTTTTGGCTCAGGTCATGATCTCGTGCATGGGTCATCGATGAAAAATACGCCTGATCCGTTGGGATCAGGCGTATGATGATGGGCGCCCAGTTGCGGGCCGAGATGGCGCACCGAGCTTGCAATCACATTAGAACTGTGCGCGGACGCCGACGTAGAAGTTTCGATCGTTAGCGGGATCAATGCCATTGGACCGAACGCGACTGTAGTAGTTTTCATCGAACAGATTGTTGATGCCGCAGAGCATCCACCATTCCGATTCGATGCCACCGGCTGGGCCGGACCATACCTTTACTTCGGCAGTCAGATCCAGCACAGCGTAGGATGGAATGTTCCAATTTGTGGTGGGCGTGACCGTATTAGCATCATCGCCCCAGTGAGAGGAAAGATGGGTCAGCATTGCGGCGACTTTCCACTGCTGCTCCTGTTGGAGAATCAATCCCGTGCGTAGCATGTGATCAGGTGCATACTGCGGAGTTTTTCCCTCAAGCGGACCATCGGTAAACTGGGCGTCAAGAAGCTGATAGGAGGTATACCAGATGATGGAAAAAGGCGAATCGCCACGCAACATGTCGTAAAGGTCGAGCTGTCCGCTGAGACTGAATCCTTGATTCACAGAGCGCCCGACATTTTGGAAGTTCGATCCAACACGTCCGAAGCGACCGTCGTAGTCGATGTAAAACAAACTCGCGTCAAAGTTCGCCCATGATACAGGCTCACCACGATACCCGATTTCGTAATTCCAGACCTCACCTGCATCAAGGTTCTCGCTGATGGTGTCGGCTCCGCTGAGAGGAAAGGCGTCGTTGTACGTGGGCGGCTTGTAAGAAGTGGAAATGTTGCCGTAGAATTCCGTTTCACGGGCAAGCTCAAAGGTCATACCAAGACCACCAAGCGGAACGAGTTCCGTGCGGCTGTCGTTGATCAGGTTGCTGGGAGACTTGGCCACGTTGATGCGCTCGTCCATGCTCTGCTTGTTGTATTCGAGGCGTAAGGCCGGAGTGATCGTGAAGCGATCATAGCGGAAAAGATTCTCCGCAAAAAGAGCGCCATACTGCGACTCGCGAACCGCGTCGAATCGGCGTGTGATCCCGCGATCCGAAGAAAGATCCCCGAGCGCCGTGCGCTCCGTGAAAATGGGCGACTGAATGTCCATATAAGTGGCTCCTACGCTGAACGATTGCGTCTGATCAGCCAGATCGTAATCGTAGCGCAGTCGGCTATCGAGCCCCAGCGTATGATAGGTGTGTTGGTTGATGTCGAGCTGGTTGCCGGTCACTGTGCCGAATCCTTGCCCTGTCTGCCTTTTGCTGTAGCGCTCCACTTCCGAGGTCCAGATTCGAGTGATCCAGCGGGCTGAATCATCACCCATTTCGTAACCGATTGATCCAAAGATGCGATCCAGGCGCAGCCTATCGTGTTCCAGCAGATTCTGATCGCGTTGGTTGGCGTAATCGGTTGCCGACCGCCCACCCGGCTCACCATGGTCGGAATCATAGCTATCCAATGTGGCGGTGAAACGATGTCTTTCGTCGATGTCGTAATAGAGCTTCAGTTCCATGCCGGTGAGCTCGAAGTCGCTGTTTTTTGTGCGGAACGAGTCGCCTTGGCGGTGGTCGAGATTGAGCAGATAGCCGAAAGTCTCATTGCCGCCCTCGATGGTGCTGAAGGTAGAATACAGATCATTGCTGCCGAAAATATGCTTGGTGGAGGCTTGGAACGGCTTGCTGCGATCAGGTTGGTGTGTGATGTAGTTCAGTGCGCCCGAAGGCTGGGAACCGTAGAGGAGCGCGGCCCCCCCGGAAACAAATTCCAGTCGATCCATGCTTTCAAAAGGAGGGGCGAAATACACTGTGGAATATCCCAGCGGATCCAATACGAAAGGAATGCCGTCTTTCAGCACCATCATGTTTTGTGTTTCATGAGGATCGCCAATGCCACGGTAGCTCAGGGATAACAAGGAGGAGTTGCTCAGTTCGCTGGTCAGCAACCCCGGAGTGTTGGCGAATGCCTGACGGTAGTTGTCCGTTTGGATTTGAGGCATGGCATCGAAATCGATGACGGAAGTTTTTTTCCCCGCATAAATCGTGGTCCCCAGCACATCGGGAAGAAAGGGACCTTGGATCACCCGATCGTTCGCGGATTCAGCCGTAACCACCACGGCGCCCATTTCCTGAGTGGGAGTGACGCTTTGTGGGGCTGCGGGCTTTGTTGTTGCCGGACTTGCTTCTTGAGCTGAAATGGCAAAGGGGGAGCTCGTCGCCAAACCGACTTGTAACATACGACGCAGGTGAAATGTCAGAGATTTGCTTTTCATGCGCGCTTATCGTTATTGAGATTCAATCTCAACACAAGAGAAATTTTCTACTTTTTTGTCGTGTATTGGAATGAGGAGGGCGCAAAAGTTCACATTTCAAAACTTTTGTCTGGACATGAAAAGCGGGCGGTTTTAGGTGTCCGTTGAAAAGATCGCTATGATCGTTACATTTTTGGATCTATGAAAACTTTTTTTTGTCTTCGTTGGGTTAGTGCGGCAACCAGTATGTTGGGGTTGCTGGGGGCATGTTTCTTGATATCTTCCTGCGCGCGCGTTGGTGGCGGTTTGGCGGATACGGGCTACGGTCCATTCGACAGTCGTGGCAATTACGTGGAGGCATGGGCGGACAATCCATCCAAATGGACTCGCCGATCCTTTTCGAATGACTCCTCACCTGAGGCCGATGATGCGACATTGCTTGCTGCAAACGACAATCCTCCCGCCAACATGACGCCGATAACAAGCTCAACTTCGACGAGTTCTGGGAAAGTGTCGCGAGTCAATCCAACCACGGCCATATCGGCCCATACGATCAAATCTGGCAACGCGACAAAAGTATCGTCCAGCGGTACAAAGCCGAAGAGCTCAGCTACGTTGGCGACCCAAAGCACCAAGTCAAAAACCGTGGCATCCAAGCCTCGTAGCACACGCGTGCTGGTGAAAAAAGGGGATACTCTATCCGCTCTAGCCATGCGCCACGGCTCGAGTGTCAGCGCCATTCAGCGAGCCAACGGCATGCGCGATACGAAACTTGCGATCGGCCGCTCGCTCGTTGTCCCTCGTCTATGAGGAACGCGTCTTTTTGCCGTTCCATTTTTCAACGATAGCCAAAGCGGCGATCCAATTCGCGCAATGAAAATTCCGTGAGTGTGGGTCTGCCGTCGGCAGCACAATACGGGAGATCGCAGGTAAACAATTCTTCCAGCAATGGAGGTATGGAATTCTCGGTGATGGATTCTTGTAGACCGGCGCGCTTTGCAAGCAATCGCGCCAGTTTGTCATAGGCGAGATTCGGGCCGGCCATGCCTCCCGCGATGAGATCATCCAAGACATCATGGACGAAAGCTCGCGGATCTGCCAGCTGGAGAAATGCTGGGAGGCTCCGCACTTGCAAGGTTCCACCACCGAACTCGCCGAGCTCGAGACCTGCCGTGCCGAAACGATCACGGTTTCTCATTGCCACGTCCACTTCGCGAGGATCCAGTTCGATCAGAAGCGGAACCAGTAGTCCCTGGCTCTCGACGCCCCGTTGTGGCGCTTGCATCAGCCGCTCATACACAATGCGCTCGCGCGCGGCACGTGGGTCGAACAAAACAAGGCCATCGTGGCTTTCCAAAATGGCGAAACGCTGGTGCAACAGTCCGATCTGGCGGAAAGCGGCAACGCCATGGGTATGTTTGGAGCCAGATTCCGTGGGTGTCTCAGCGAGATGCAGTTGCTGCTGCATTTCCCTCGGGGCCCACTGGGCGGTGGACATTTCGGATCTGGCGACGATTTCGGGAATCGTTGGAAACTGAATCGGAGCAGGAGCCAACGGCTGAATCTGCTTTGCTGAGGACTCAGCGACGAACGTTTGAGATGGTGCGTTGCGCCGCTGCTGTTGCTGCAGTGCGTGGGCGACGGCTGCGGAAATCCCCTCGCGCAGTTCGTGACTCCGATGAAACCTGACTTCGCGTTTGGCGGGATGGACATTGACGTCCACCAAAGTGGCATCCATGTCGATCCACAACCATGCGGTCGGATGCAGACCGTCCATCAGTCCTCCGCGAAATCCCTCGTTCAGCCCGCGCGCGATGGAAATATCTTCGATCGGTCGACCATTGAGAAACACGCACTGGTGTTTGCGTCCTTTGCGTGCATGGGTCGCGGGCAGCAGAAAGCCTTCCACGGAAAAGCCGTGGCCATGATGCGGTGGAATCTCGATCAGCTCGCTAGCGCTCTCCACACCCAGCAGATGGCGCAAGCGATCGTTCTTGCGCGACACTGCAGGCAGTTCCAATACCTCGTTGCCATCGCGGCGATAGCGAAATCGCACGGTGGGAGCCGCTAGCGCGTGGAGTCTGATTTCATGTTCCACATGCGAGGCCTCTGTATTCTCCGCCTTGAGGAATTTCCGCCGTGCTGGAATGTTGTAAAAAAGTTGTTTGATTTCAATCATCGTCCCAGGAGCGCAACCTGCGGCGCGCACATCGATGATTTTTCCGCCATGCACCTGGATTTCCGTGCCGTCTAGAGATTCGCGTTCGCGCGTGATCAATCGGAATCGGGAGACGCTGGCGATGCTGGGAATGGCTTCACCGCGGAATCCCAGTGTCAGGATGTTGTTGAGGTCGCTGCTGTTTCGCAATTTGCTGGTGGCGTGACGTTCGAGCGAAAGCAGAGCGTCATCGCGATCCATGCCGCTTCCGTCATCGGTGATACGGATCAGCGCTGTGCCACCGCGCTCGATCTCGATCAAAATCTCCCTAGCACCGGCATCCAGGGAGTTTTCCATCAATTCCTTCACCACGCTGGACGGCCGTTCCACGACTTCACCCGCCGCAACTTGGCTGGCTAGGATATCAGGTAACACGTGGATGCGTGGCATGTTGAGGGCCAGAGTAAAAGGCGGACGCGCGCTCACCAAGCCATTTTTTTCGCAACTTCTCGCTTCCCAGCGGGTTGATTCTTCCAGACCATGAGGGCAGCAGCTTCCATGCCTGAATTTTTTCCCGATCAACCACAATCCGCGCTGCATGCTGCCGATGCGGAAGATGCCATCGACGTTGCGTTGATGCGTGAAGTGGCGCGCGGTGATGAGAAGGCATTTCGCGAGCTGATCCTTCGCCATCAACAAGCTGTCGTGGGCACCGTGGCGCGGATGTTGCGTGATTCCACAGAGGCGGAAGACATCGCGCAAATGGTTTTTGTTCGCATCTGGCAATCCGCACCAAAATGGAAGCATGAGGCGAAATTTACGACTTATCTTTTTACCATCACGCGAAATCTGGTGTTCAATGAAAGTCGTCGTCGTGGACGGAAAAAAGAAGTATCGCTGGAATCGTATGAGGAGCATCATGCGGCGGTATCGGGTGCCGATGAGGGCATGCAGCCCGGCGAGACCTTAGAAAAGCGCGAGTTGCATCGCAGCATCGATCACGCCATCGCTGCGCTGCCTGAACAACAGCGTATGGCGGTTATTTTGCGAACCTTCGAGGGCTTGGACTACGAGGACATTGCCGATGCTTTGGGGACCAGCGTGTCGTCTGTGAAAAGCCTATTGTTTCGGGCCCGCGCCGCTTTGCGCGAGGCATTGGCGGATGAGATGGAGCCCTGAAGTCCGGTTAACGCATGTGACTACGCCATCAATTGCTGGATCGATCCGGTTTGGGGGAGTTTTTTGCGCGCCATCTCTAGGTCGAGATCGCCGTAGTGCTCGATGGGGTTGCCGTGTGCGTTAAGCAGGGTGGTATACCAGTTGCCCAATGTTTTGTGTCCGGGCTCGCCGAGATAAGGAAGACGGATGTAGCGTCCGGCGATGTCGAGGTTGCAGTTCTTGCCAGACATAATGATGAAAGGGGATTCCGTGCCGATGCCATGGTGCGTCTCGCCGTTTTCTGGGAAATACATGATCATCGTGTTGTCAAACATGGTGCCGATTCCTTCGGGCACTTGCTTGAGTTTTTCGACGATGGTTTTGACTTGGTTCATGTGGCTGATGCGGATTTGCTCACGCGTCATCCACGCTGGCACACCACCGAAGGCTTCGTCATGGCCCAGCGGGTGAATGCCCACGCGGTCGGTTTCATTGCCTGGTAATCCAATGATCGGTGTGCCAAGGTCGTCGATGGTATAGGTCACCACGTTGGTGAGGCCTGCTTTCAGGGCGGCGACAAGAACATCGGTCATAGCCGCCTGTTTTTCGGGAGTGGTGGCGTTCGATCCGCCATTCGCATGAACGGCCGCGAGCTCAGGCAGATGCTTGGCAATGGATCCGGAAATTTCGATGAGCTTCTTGTTGCGATCGCGTATCGAATTGATCGATTCGATTTGCTCTTCCTGACGCTTCAGTTCGTGACCGGCGATGCCGCTGGCTTTCATTCCTTCTTTGCTTTGCAGGAAGGATAGCATATCATTGTCGGAATTGACAGCATCGGGATTGAGCACGGATTTGAACAGCTCGGTGCGTGCCGTATCCGGATCGGCATAACAGTAGTTGCGCGTTTGTGGAGCGGGGGCGGAAAAGCCGGAAACGATGCCGGTGCGGCCGCCTGCGAAGGAGAGTTCGACGTGACCGAAGGGCGAGGGAAACAGTTTCGCGAGTTCGAAATCGACGGTGGTGCGCTTGATCGCGCTTAGGGTGTTGCGGTTTGATTTGAAACAGCCCATCACCGAGGAGAAAGAGTAGTGAACGTTCTCGCTCATCTTGGCGGAGAGTCCTTGGAGGATGGTCATGTTTTCCTTGTGCGCATCGAGACCGCGCAACCACTTGGGTAGCTCGTGTTTGTCGAGATCGGCCACGAAGGCCTGTTTGTTTTCATCGAGCGCCTTGTCCTTGGCGGAGAAATTCACAAGCGCGGATTCGAGCGGTCGCAGGCCGCTGGATTTGCGAATGAAGATGAAGCGTTTCGGCGCCGCGGTGCTGCCGTTTGTCGCGGCAAAAAGCTGATGAAAAGACGGCGCCAAAGCCATGGCACCAGTGCCGAAGATCGAGGTTTTGAGGAAATTTCTTCTGCTGAACATGGGATTAGTTTTCGATTGGTTTGCGATAAAGAAAAGAGTCGGACGTGAGAAGCGAGATGATGACGGCATCGAAGCTGCCACCGCTTTCCGCATAGGCTTTTTCGGCGTTGATGAGCGTTTGGGAATCAGAGAGGAATTCGTTACGACCCATGAAGTAGCGGAATGCGTGGCGGATGATGGACTGCCGCACACGACGCGATTTTGCCAGGCGCGTGGTGAGATCGATGGCGTCTTGGACATCACCGTCTAGCGACAGGTCCCCGGTTCCCGAAAGGTGGCCTCTCGGATTGACGGCGAGTGTTTTGTAGAGATCACGCGTGTCGCTGAGCAGTGTGCCCTTGTCGGGGTTATTCTGAACCATCTGATCAGGGTATTCCAGTGATTCTTGAACACGGAAGCGGCCGAAGTCATCGTAGCTCTCGAAAGTGTAGCCAAGTTGATTCATGCCCTCGTGGCATTTCCAGCAATAGGCGACTTCAGTGGCGCCGGCAAGGCGATCGCGCAAGGTTTTCGTGTGATCCTCGGGGATGACGGCGTCGACACTGATGGGCACATCGGGCACAGTGCCAGCGAGCAGTTTTTCACGCACCCATTTGCCACGGTGGATGGGATCGGTTTCGGTGTTTTTGGCATTCGCGATCAACCATGCGGGATGGGTAAGCATGCCTTTTCGATGAGGGACTCTGGCGGGCTGGATGGTTTCGTAGTGCCAGTTGTCCATAGGGATATCGTAGAATTTCGAGACGTTGTAGGCGACCATGAAATCGTAGCCGTAGCCGCGATAGAGATCGAAGGGAGCGGCCTCCTTCTGCCCCTTGTCGAGGCGGGCAGTGATCGATTCCATCGATAGTTTGAAAAGTTGTAAGGTAGTGCCTTGACGGTTGCGGGCCTGCAGGTTGTCTGGGTCCACGCTGCGCATCTTGACCTTGCGCAAAAATTCGGCGTGTTTGACGAGATCTTCGTTGGTGAATTTTTTCCAGTTCAGATCCTTGAAGTAAGCGTAGATGCTTTTGATGCGGTCGGATGCCGCCTGCATGCGCTCGTTGTCCCCATCGTGATACAGATAGAATTTTTCGGTGGTGAGCAATTCTTCGAATACGTGCTTGTCGAGATTGAGAATGTGCTCGACGGTGCGATCTGCCTCGTTGATGAGGCGGCAGGTGGCGTCATCGAGCCTGTCGCCGCCGAAACGTTTTTCGTCTTTGAAAATGGTGATCGCCAGGGGGTAGCCGAAAAACTCGCGGAAGAAGCGCAGCTTGCGGATGGGCAACGCGGTGGTGTTATCGTTGTAGTTCTTATCGGCGAGAATGGGATCGATGAGATAACGAGTGTCACGTTGTTTTAGGATGCGCTCAACCTCCCGTTTGTAATCCTCGCGGGTGGAGAGTTTACCGTTGTTGGCGGCTTCTGTGAGCACCGCATCGGGGCTTTGATCGGTGAGGGCGTAGGCGATGGCGTAACTGGCATCACGAGGGGAAAGCATGCGACGCCCATGTTCGTCGGCAGGTCCCGCACCGAATTCTTGACGGTAGACGAATTCGGTCGATAACATGACAGTCTGAATGAGCTTCTGGATCGCTTTCAGTTTGCCGAGTTTTTCGACATAGGATTTCGAAAGTTGCAGGTATTCCTCTGCCTCGGCTGCGGTGGGGGATCGCTCAAGGATTTGCACAAACAATTGCTGAGTCAATGCGGTAAGAAGTTGGTCTGCGGGTGGTCCGGCGCGCGCGCGTTCCTGAGCGAATTCCTCTTCCCAGGCGCTCATGCATTTTTCAACGATGGCGGCGTAGCGGTCGCCTTTCTGGCGGTGCTTTTGGATGGCTGAGCGAACGGTTGCCATTTCGGTATCGCTTAGTGGCTTGATCACAGGTGCTTTGATTTTGTTGCGCTCCTTGTCGACGTGTTCGCGCATTTCCGGCATATATTCGCGCAGGATGGCCATGCGACCCTGAATGGTGCGCTCGTGGTCGCCGTTGTAGAACCAAGTTTTTTCGCAAATGACGCGCAGCTCGTCATCGGATTTGCGGCTTTGTTCGGGATCTAACAGAAGTTGGAACAAGGTCTCGGCTCCCTGCAGGTCCTTGATCATATTCAAAGCGACGTGGATGGGGGCTTTTTTGTAGGTTTCGCCGGAGGCTTCGATGGGCTTCAGTTCCACAGGCAAGAAGGTAGGAAGCCATGATTCGTTTTTCTCTCCGTAAATCTCGGAGCATAGTTTCGCGATGGAAGTTTGGAGAACGGCTCGACGAGAGGCTAGGGTCGAGGCTTGAGCGTCATCGAGAGCCATGATTTGAGTGATGGCGGGAAGGTATTTGCCGTTTTTGCGCTTCACGAGCTCGTTGGTGATATACTCCGAGGTTTTCTGTGCATTTGTCAGCATGCTCGACAAATGCCCGCCGGTGAGGTCCTCATTGGCGTAATAGCGCACTCCGGAAATGTTGGGCAGGAGAAAAGGATTCGCGAGGCTCACGGTCTGGAAACGGTTGCTGCCGACGATGGCAAACCTCTTGCCATTGGCCTGTCCCATCGTGGTGTTTTCCAACAGACGCTGGAACTTGGCATTAAAAATGTATTCGCTGATCAGCCAGCGGCGGTCAGGGGTGTAGCTGGGCAATGTTGCAAATTCACCGGAAAACAGTTTCTGATGGTCGATGTAATTGCCGAATTCGGGTTTTTGCAACTTATCCTCCAAAGTCGATGCATGGTGCGGGATCAGCTCTTTGGTGAACATCGCGAGCAGCTCCTTGCGTTGCGCATCATCCGGTTGCCGTTTGTTTTTGGGGGGCATGTGCCGGAAATACAGTTGTTCCTGCATGCGGTTGAGCAGGTCCAGACGTTTGCCGAGATCGAGGTCCGCGATGTTGTCGAGCCGGATGTCGCCTTTCTGCGTTTCCTCATCGTGGCAGGTGAAGCAGTAGTGTTCCAGCAATTCCGCTGATTCCGCGGATGGTTGAAACGAGGTAGATACGGCCGTTTGCGACAAACACGGCTGCAAGAGCGTGAAGCAGGCGGCGGAGATCCATCGGGCTCTTGTCATGAAGGGAATGGGCAATACTCCGAGCTGGCCGATGAAGAGCAAGCCACTCACCCTGAGCATATTCGATACATGCATGAATGGCAGATTCTATCGATTTATGAGGCGATTTTTTCAAATGCGCGCCTCCCTGTCGATCGACAAGAAATCACCATTTCTTGCTCCCCTACTTTCCCTAGCCCGCAACCACAGCCGAGCGTTCTTGCATTTCTTGGATGCATTGTGCGATGACGGTATGATTCATTTCATGAACATCCACGCTCAGTCCCGGAGCGCGCAGCAGCAAGACGGTGAGTTGCCCACCAAGGTGTTCGCGGAATTCTTCCAATCCAGCAATCACTGCGAGTTGGCCGGATGGATCGCGAGCAAGCAGATGCGCATCAAACATCGGCAGTTCCATGGTTTGCAGCACTCTCTGGATGCGGTGTGCATCTTCTTCGCTGAGTAGTCTCGTTTTCACGGAGTAGCAAACATCCAGCCACAGGCCGACAGCTACGGCAGCGGCGTGACTGAGCGCGAAACCACTCAGCTGCTCCATTTTGTGCGCGGCCCAATGACCGAAATCCAGCGGGCGGCTACTACCCATTTCGAAAGGATCACCTCCCAGAGTGATGTGGCGCGCATGCCAGAGGGCGGAGCGTTTGACGCATTCTTCCAGAGCGTTTTTATCGAGCGCAGCCAGAGCGCTGGCATGGGTTTCGATCCATGCAAAAAAATCGGCATCCTTGACCAACGCGACCTTGATCGCTTCGATCAAACCCAAACGGCTGATTTCCGGATCCTGGGTATGAAGGAAGGTGAAGTCATTGATCACCGCATAGGGTACGGCAAAACTACCGATCCAGTTTTTTTTACCGAAAGCATTGATGCCGTTTTTGACGCCGACACCGCTATCATCTTGGGACAATGTCGTGGTTGGGAAACGGAGCAGGCGCACACCGCGGTGCGCGGTAGCGGCACCGAAACCGACGGCATCCAGAAATGCACCACCACCCACACAGAGGATGAAGGAATGCCGATCGATCTTGCCTTTTTCCACCTGATCCCAAACATGCCTCACAAGGGTATCATCGGCCTTGCAAACTTCGGCTCCTGGTTTGATGTGGATGGCACAAAGCTCCACTCCGCAACCGGATATGTAGCCGGTGATGGATGATGCCAATGCGGGCCATGCCCGGGCTACGGCATCTTCCACATACACTAACACGCGCCGACCACCGCTTTCCCGAAGGAGATCACGAAGCAGCGGGTTTGCCGTTGCGAAGGCGTCATGGGTGAAGCAGACGCGATGCGTGAAAGGCACGGACAGGGCTAGGTCGAAACGTTCCATGGATGGGTGTAGGCGGCGGATTTGCTAACCCTTTTACGTGGCGCTGACCAGTCAATCTTCCAGTAAAAACCTGTCATGATGGTTCTTGGCTCCATGGGAACCCGTCTTTGCGAATCGGTCTATCCTATGGTGTTTTTCGGTCCCTATGCCATTTCAGCCAGTCCCTTGCGGTCGCCGCATCCCGCCCTATCTGATCCCGCAGAGCATCGAGATGCTCGAATTTTTTTTCGGCGCGCAAATGATGAAGGAACTCGACCTCGAGAATTTTCCCGTAAAGATCCGCTGACATGTCGAAAAGGTGAACTTCCAGAGATCGAATCGAGTCACCGATGGTGGGACGAACACCGAGATTGGCAACACCATGCCAGCGATCCGACTCGCTGCACACTTCGACGACCCAGACGCCATCGGGGGGGAGTTGTTCGTTGTGCAGGGCGAGATTGGCGGTGGGAAAACCGATGGTTCGACCGAGTTGTTGGCCTTTTGCCACGACACCTTCGACTCCGTAGGGGCGACCTAACATCGCGGCTGCGTTGACCAGCGCACCATCCCGGATCGACTGCCGAATGCGGGTGCTGCTGATGCGTTCACCTTCGTGCATGATGGGTGGCAGAGCGTGGATTGCGATGCCATGTGCCTCACCGCAGCGGCGCAGGAATGCCACGTCACCTGCGCGACCGCGGCCAAATCGCCAGTCTTCGCCCACAGCGATTGACGCAATGTTTCCTGCCTCCCGCAGCATGGCAAAAAAAGCTTCCGCACTCATGGTCGCCAGCGCGGCATCAAAATGCAAGGCCAGCACGGCATCAACACCCATGCGTTCCAGCAACCGGCATTTGTGATCGAGCGACGCGAGAAGTTGCCGTGGCGCCCGATCCGGCGACAACACGCGGATCGGGTGTGGTTCAAAAGTGACAACAACGGAAGCCCCGCCATTCGTTCTTGCTGCTTCGATCGAACTCGCGATGACCGATTGATGTCCGAGATGCACCCCATCGAAAACCCCCAGTGCCAGATGGAGGGGCATGGGTAGTTGGACCAGTTCGGCGGCTGTCGTGGCTCGAAGCATCAGGGAAATCCTGAATCATTTCCCGCTCGACGTAAATGCCCAATCGGCGGCTTTTCGCAATCCTGTCGATGCGTGTCCGATTTATACTGAGAGATCGACTGTTTCCGATGGTAACGAAGTGGAACCGGTGTGTTCGATGTCTTTTTGGAACATCTCGATCGCGGTTTTTGCAACTTGCGCCGTGTCGTAGTAGGCGTAGCCTCCCACACCTACGGCCCCGATGAAAGGGAGCCATCGGGAGATTCCTCGAGCGATGCCTTTTTGGGTCAACTTGATGCCAATTTTTTGTGCAGCATGCTGCAAGGCTTGATGAGTGGCCTGTTTCACCAGATAGCGATCTCCCACACGGACGACGAGGTCGCGCACGGCCATGGCGGCGCCATGCCGGAAAATGCAATACAACATCTGACTTTGCGAGAGAGACGCAGTTTTTCCATAGAGTCCGGCGAGGTCTGCCACCATTTGTCCTTGAATGCGCCAGACTGCGAGGAGTTCGGGAATGATGGTTAGCCAACCCAGCGGTCCTGGTGGAAGGGCGAGAGCTCCCGCGGTGGTGGCGGCTTTCGCCGCAGCGGCATTGGCAATGTGGCGTGCTCTGGCTTCCGTCTCATTCACGGGCACTTCGCGGGTTTCCGGAATGCGACCGATCAATTCTAGAATCGCATGGGTGATGCGATGCGATACGTCCGCTTCTGTTTCCAGTTTCTTGCTCATGATGCGATCCTAGCAGTCTTTGATTTTCCTGCAACTCTTCTCCCGTGGTTGAGTTTCGCTCGTGGTTCCCTCTTTTCCTGCTTGAGTGCTTCGATGGGTTGCATTATGCATGGGGCATCAACCCTTACTATCTGAATGAAAATCTATTCCCTGTGCTGGATGGTCGTGGCATCTCTGATCATCACCTCTTGCAAAGAAGACGAGCAAAGCAAACAGAAGATCGCTGATTTGGAAACAACCATTGCTTCGTTAGAAAGCGATAAAATCAGTCTGCAAGCCGATGTCATTTCCTTGAAAGCAAATCAGGGAGGCCTCAACGAATCAGCTGCCAAGGCATTGACGGATCGTAAGGATCAATTGGAAAAAGAAGTGCTGCGTTTGTCACCCTTGGAGAATCAAATCGCTGATCTGAATCGCCAGATCGAGGAGCTGAAAACGAAGTTGGCCGCCGCAACAATGACACCTACGGGAGGCGCTTCCGATGCGTCCGGTTCTTCATCGGGTGCGCAGATCAGCAAGGCTGTGGAGCAGTCGTTGGTTTCCATCGAGGGTGATTTGGTGCGAGGCGGAGCTTTTTTGGTTGCGGAAGGCGAAAAGGTGTATCTCTACACCGCCGCCAGTGTGCTTTCAGGAAATCAAAAACTCACCATCCGCACTTCCGGTGGACAGGCGCTGACGAAATTCGGCTCATTGGAGCTTTGCGAGGGTCTCGACATCGCCCGCATGCAGGTATTGGACGAGATTTCCCAAAAAATGGAAATGGTCGCGGTTGGAACTGATATTCCCGCTGCCGTCTCCGTGCTGGCATTGGGCATGGCCAAAAACAGTTCGGTGGTGTCAGTGGAAAAAGCCACGATCATGGGGGTCGACGGAACTTCCTTGCAGTTGGACAACACTTACCTCCAGAGCGCGCCCGGCGGGCCTGTGATTCACGCTATTTCCGGAAAAGTGTTAGGCGTCGTCGGCAAAGTCATCGCAAAGCCCAAAGGGCTCTGGCAGAACAATGAATCCTACACAGGAGAGCCTCAGCAGTTCGTCACAAGACTCAATAAGGAGATGGTGTGGAAAGAGACAAAAATCGGTAGCTTCATCGCCGAGTCGAAGCGTTTGCGCGAATTTGATAACGCCACGCGTTTGGCCTGTGCCGTGGCCAGCGTGCAATTGATGGACAATACTCCGAGCTTCGATTCGATGATCGATGGTTCCCATGCCTCGGTGCAATCGGTCTTTGAACAAAACAAGGAAACCTCGCTGGTGCAGTCGCTGGAAAAATGGAAGGTCGAGGGCAGTGGCAAAAAGCTTTCGATGAGTGTGGCTGATGTGAAAAAAAGATGGCGCGGCATTCTCTCTGAAGCGCTATCCCTTGCTCAGCGTGGAGTTCCCGAAATGAAAGCCGAGACTTTTTCTTGGTATCATCGCGCCCATGCGGAAGCATCGCTCGGTGCTCGCAAAGACGCCATCGAAGACTTGAACGAAAAAATGGCCGAAGCGAAGTGAAGCTAGGTGCGGTATGGTCGGCTCTAGCAGCTTGAATCACTGCTGGGTGCTCCGCATGGCTCGGTTACTTCGCAAAGAAACTGCGCCATGAGAATCATACTCGGTTCTGCTGCATTTCCCGCTTGCCAAACTCGTTGATACGAACTTGACTACGCCTGTCATGACCCGTCCACAAGTTGAGATTTGCGCGAAATTGCTGATGGTTGCCATCGTTTTGACCTTCATCTGGGGTGCCTACAACGTTCTGGCCCTGATGGGGTTGGTATGAACTTTCCCTTCTTGGGGTTTGCAATTGACTCCAACTGACCTAGACTCAGCTGAGTCATGTTCCGTCTTGCCCTGAAAATGCTTTTTGGCGACTCCGCCAAGTATCTCATGCTGGTCTTCGGGGTGATGTTCGCCACGTTTTTAATGACGCAGCAGAGCTCGGTATTCTGCGGATTGATGCGCTGGACCACCGCAATTCTGAAAAATGCCCCGGCATCGATCTGGGTGGTGGAAACCGAAGTGAGGCAGGTCAATCAAACCATTGCCATGCGCGATACCGATCTCGGTCGGGTTCGCAGTTGCGACGGTGTGGAGTGGGCCATGCCTCTCTATTCGGGTATACAAAATGTCCGATTGGAAAACGGCAGCCTCACGGTGGTGCAGCTGCTGGGTGTGGATTCCACGACTTTTGCGGGTTCTCCGCAGCGGATGATCGAAGGGAGCATCGAAGCCCTACGTCAACCGAATGCCGTGATCGTGGATGACCTCGCGCTCAAACGACTTTCCCCTGATCCCAAAACGCCCCTCAAAATGGGCGATGTATTCGAAATCAACGACCAGGAAGCGCGCATCGTGGGAATTTGCCGTGCCATGCGCTCCTTCACCGGCGGGCCTTTCATCTGGACTACCTACGAACGAGCGCTCAGCTACTCGCCACCCCAGCGCAAAATGCTTTCCGCCATTTTGGTGCAACCCGCCGCAGGCCGCGATGCCGAATCGGTGGCAGCAGGGATCGAAGCCAGCACCGGACTCAAGGCCTATACCAACGCCAGCTTTCGCTCATCCGATCGCGAGTTCAACACCGCTACGATCTTCTGGTATGTGAAAAACACCGGCATTCCGATTTCTTTCGGGACCACGGTGTTGGTCGGATTTATCGTCGGTGTCGCCATTTCCTGTCAGACGTTTTATTTGTTTGTACTGGATAATTTGAAGCATTACGGAGCACTCAAAGCGATGGGCGCTTCGAACGCAAAACTCTGCATGATGTTACTTTCTCAGGTCAGTGTAGTGGGATTCGTGGGATATGGCATCGGCCTTGCTTTGGCTTCTGTGTTTGGCTTGGCCGCGATCAAAAACACCCAGCCACCATTTTACATGCCGGACGTGATTCCCTTTGCCGTGCTGGGGGTGATTGTCGTGATCTGCTCCCTTGCTTCGTTCCTTGGCATTCTGCGCGTCAGTTTGCTCGATGCCGCCGTTGTGTTCCGTGGTTAGATTTTACACTCATGTCCTCGCCCGTCCTTGCCGCCAGCGCCCGATCCATTACCAAGAGTTTTGGTGCAGGGAATGCGAAAATTCAGGTCTTGCATGGCATCGACATCGAGGCATACGAGTCGGAGATCCTGATGCTGCTGGGTCCATCGGGGTGCGGCAAAACAACTCTCATCAGCATCCTCGCCGGCACGCTCACTCCCGATGCTGGCGAACTGCAAGTCTTGGGCGAGCCGCTTCACAGGATGAAAAAGTCCGCCATCACTCGCTTTCGCGCACGCAATGTGGGGTTCATTTTCCAGCAGTTCAACCTGATCCCGACGATCTCGTGCGAGGAAAATGCCGCTGTGCCTTTGTTGATCCAGGGCATGAGTTTGTCGAAAGCCCTGCCGCATGCGAGAAAGTCTCTCGAGCAGGTGGGCTTATCCGAACACATGAAAAAACGCCCGAACCAGCTATCCGGCGGCCAGCAGCAACGGGTCGCCATTGCGCGGGCCCTTGTGCACAATCCGCGGCTCATCATTTGCGATGAACCGACCGCCGCGCTCGATGCCGAAAACGGTCAGCGTGTGATGGAACTCTTCCGCGATCTCATGAGACAACCCGGTCGCTGTGCGATTGTTGTCACGCACGATCACCGCATTCTGCAATATTCCGATCGCATTGCCACGATGAACGATGGCCGCATCGTCGAATCCGTGCCCACCGCAGACTTTGATTTCGATCATCACCGCTAACTACTTCACACCATGCAACTCATTCTTACCTTCTTGCGTTATTTGACTTTTGTCGTCGCCCTTGCCGGACTGTATGGAATTTTTCTTGTCAGTAGTAAGATCAAGTCATCGGAATCCGCCATCCCGCAGGCGCCGCCGCAACCGCCGCCTGCTCGTCCTTACGATCGTATGATCGCGGCGAATGGTATCGTCGAATCATTTGGCGAAAATGTCATCATCGCTGCACCGATGGCCGGACTGGTCAAGGAGGTGTCTGTGGAGATCGGACAACAGGTGAAAAAGGGAGATGCGCTTTTTGTGATCGATCACCGTGAGATCGACGCACAGCGCATCACGATCGATGCCCAGGTAGTTCGTGCGCGCGCTGCCGTGCAGGTGACAGAGGCCCAGCGCGATGCCGCGCGATCGGTATTCGAACGTCTCGACAAGGTGGAGGACAAGCGCGCTATCATCCAGCAGGAATGGCAGACTGCCAAAGACCAACTGCACGTTGCGGAATCCCAGTGCCTCGCATCCCAAGCCGAACTGCAATCGGCCGAGGCTGCCAAACGCAGCGTGGATTTGTTGATCACCCGCTACACTGTCGTTGCGCCACGCGATGGCACGGTGCTACAAATGAATGTCCGCTCGGGCGAGTGGGCTGGCACCGATCCCAAAAACCCCGCGCTGCTGTTCGGGCGCATCGATCGACTGCAAGCACGGGTCGATGTGGACGAGCAAAACGCCATGCGCATCCGTAGCGGCCAGAAAGCCGTCGCGCACATCAAGGGCGACCGCGATCGCCCCATTGATCTCAAGTTGGAATACATCGAGCCCTACGTGGTTCCCAAAACCAGTCTCACCGGCTCTAGCACCGAGCGCGTGGACACTCGTGTGCTGCAAGTCATTTTCTCCTTCGCCCCACCGGAAAAGTTCCGCGTATACGTCGGCCAGCAAATCGATGTGTTCATCGAGGAATGAATGCTTCCATGCATCCTAGGAATCTACGCGAGAATCGCTTTGATCACCTTTGCCGGTTCGACGCCGCTGAGTTTGAAGTCGAGTCCTTGGAACTTGTAGGTGAAAGCGGCGTCGTTGATGCCGAGCTGATGCAGCATAGTGGCATGTAAGTCGTGCACGGTAACCTTGTTTTCCGCGACGCCGTAGCCAAGTTCGTCAGTCTTTCCATGCACGATGCCACCTTTGATGCCACCGCCGGCCATAAGCAGGCTGAAGGCGTTGATATGATGGTCGCGTCCAGTGCCTTGTCCCATGGGTGTTCGCCCGAATTCACCGCCCCAGATGATCAAGGTGTCCTCGAGCATGCCGCGTTGTTTCAGATCCATGATGAGGGCGGCCGTCGCTTGATCGGTGTTTCTCGCGGAAAACGCCATATCTTTCTCGATGTTGCTATGGTGGTCCCATGCACGGTGATAGAGTTGCACGAAACGCACACCGCGTTCGACCATGCGACGCGCGAGCAGGCAGTTGCGGGCGAAGCTGGATTCGTTCGGTTCCTTGATGCCGTAAAGATCGAGCATGCTTTTCGGCTCGCCGCTCAATTCTGTTAGGCCGGGCACCGATGTTTGCATGCGGAATGCCATTTCGTATTGCGAAATACGGGCGGCGATTTCGCGATCGTGACGTGTTTCCGCGAGCAGGCCGTTCATGCGTTTCACTTCATCCACGACTTGACGTTGTGTCGATTGGCAGACGCCATCGGGATTGCCTAGGTAGTGCACGGCCGCTCCGTTGGATTGGAATTGAACGCCTTGGTATTTGCCGGGTAGGAAGCCCGAGGACCACTGGCGCGAACTTACGGGCTGTGCGCCACCACCGCCGGTCGACATCAGAACGATGTAGCCGGGTAGTTCGGAGGTTTCCGCGCCGAGACCATAGAGCAGCCAGGAGCCCATGGAAGGTCGGCCTTTGACAATCGAACCGCTGTTGAAAAACGCGTGGGCGGGATCGTGGTTGATTTGCTCGGTGGTCATTGAGTTGATGACGGCGAATTCGTCGATGATCTTGGCCATGTGCGGAAACAGGTCCGACACCCAAATGCCCGACTGACCATGTTGTTGGAACTTTGCGAACGAACCGCGCGCCACCAGCTTGGCCCCCTGCAATTGCGCGAGCTGTTGACCCTTGGTGAAACTCTCGGGGAACGGTTGTCCGTTGATCTTGTTCAGTTCGGGTTTGTAGTCGAACGACTCGAACTGCGAGGGACCACCCGCCATGCAGAGGTGGATCACCCGTTTCGCCTTCGGAGCGAAGTGGAGCATGTTGTCGTAGCGGCCCGGCCATGGCGCTTCGTCGCCCTGTGCCTGTTGCATCAGCGAGGCAAATGCCATACCGCCGATTCCTGCGAAGGACTTTTCCAGAAATGAACGACGATTGATGGAGAGTGTGTGAGTGAAGGAGTTCATGGTGATGGTGGGTGTTTTGCGGGAGCGGGGGACTTGGGGACTTGGGGACTTGGGGACTTGGGGACTTGGGGACTTGGGGACTTGG
>JBJOMZ010000034.1:0-23452 GCA_046052105.1 Verrucomicrobiota bacterium
GGCTCCTAAATCTAACCGGGATGAGCAGGAAATCGCCATTCTCACACCCGCAGAGTGTGAAATCTTGCTACGCACCGCAGAAACCCATTTCCCGCAATCCGTATCCTTGTTCGCAATGCAACTCTACGCCGGAATCCGTGTGGAGGAAATCACCCGCATAGAAGCGATACATGTCACCGACGATGGGATCGACCTCCCTGCTACTGTTACCAAGAAAGGCCGCCGCCGTCACATTACGCCAAATGAGACCCTTGCCGCATGGCTGGCTAAGTATCCTTTCGCGCCTTGTCCTAACTGGCGTGAAACATCCGCCGCCGTTCGCCGTCTCGCCGGGTGGGACGTGGTTTCCGTAATCCTAAATGAACGGATACGCGTGAAATCCATGAAACCTCTGCCAAAGCCATCACGAGGACGCTGGCCACAGAATGCATTGCGGCACTCTCATGCATCCTACGCCGTCGCGTCTGGTGTCCCGCTGGAAAGCCTGCTTTTCGAGTTTGGACACGCTGGCAACCATACCCTGTTGCGGCAGCACTACGTTGGCAGGGCGAGCAAGAAGCAGGCGCTTGAATTCTTTTCTATCGCTCCCCAAGGCGTGAAAATCTCACGAAAACTGGAGGTAGTAGCATGAATGACGATTATAAACAAAACACAAAAAAGCCTAAAAAAAGTGCTCGAAAGTCCCGAATTAAATTCACTACTTACGAGGAGATTGATGGTTCTATAACATACACAGGAGAAGGCGGTGGAAGTGTTCATGTGCCCAAAGATTTCTCTAATGAAAAAAATTTAATTACGTACACAAGAGGACCGAGAAGGTCTTCTAAAAAGTGTTTTCTTAATCTTCTATGGGCAGTTAAAGGACAGCTCCCACAGAAACCTCTTACGCATGCTGATGTGGCGGATTACAAAGATGAGTGTAGGTGTATTCTCGAAGCATTAAGACAAGGGAAACAGCAATTCTTCAGAGATATTGCCGACATGATAAAAAATGAAGGCAAGCTCAGTGAAATTGAGGCACAGAAAAAAGATTCCCAGCGTTTGGTAGAAGACAAGACCCTAGGTGCGATATCTGTAGCTTTTTCATATTTGGGGAAGCCCCCAAGGTTTAAAATTCTACTCGAAGAGGCTCAAAAAACCACCGGATTGGGCACCAAACTTACAGCGCAAAAGCTTAAAAAAAAGTTAGAATGTCTTGGTTTTGGTTGGCTTGGAGATGATTAAAAAAGCCTCTTTTTTCTAGAACTGAGAAGTCATTAGACACAGTTATTAACTCATATGAATCTTAAGTCTAATGAGTTCAATAACTTGCTCGCCAAAGACAGAACGCAGCTTAGTAAAAGCCAGTGTTATCGCCCAACATTTCAACATCACTCCCGCCACAGTTTATCGCTGGGCTAGTGAAAAACGCATAGATTCATGGAAATTCCAGAACACCGTGCGCTTCGACTTAGATGCTGTCAGGGCTGCTTTCAATGCACAATCGTCGCCGCCACCCTGCACTCCGCCCGCTCAAAACTTGCCTCCCGATCTTGAGGAACAAATTGAGGCTCTGCGCAGCCGCTACTTCGAGGAGCAAGCCGCCATGCTGGAGGAGGTGGAAGCATGAAACCGGTGAAAGAATCAATGGCGGAGGTAATGAGGAAATTTGATCGCATGATTGATGCAGCTCCAGATGAAAGCTCTTTGGATTCTGAACCTTCTCAACAATCTGAAATTCTGAGATCTGTATCATGTATTTCTGAGCCTTCTGAGTTTTTTGTTGATTCTGAGACTTCTCAATATTCTGTTCCTTCTATTTCTTCTGGTTCTCTGGAATTCTGTAATTCTGTAACTTCTGTATCTTCTATGTACAAAGGAGGGCCTTCTGTGCCTTCTGTGCCTTCTATGTACACATGGGAGGATTTAGCCTTAGCTGAGAAGGCCACAGGGGAAGCCAAGCAGCGCCTACCCACTCAAATCAAAAGCTGGTATAACATATGGATCGATCCAGTTTTTGAGGCGAACGCAGAAACATGGCAAACCCAGATCTCAGACATGATCGGCAAGCATCTCATGCACGCGACGGGGGAAGAAAACACCCTTGCCCTCGTAACGGCCTTTTATGATCTCAACGCATCAAAATTCGCCAGCATTCCAAGGGAAGGATTCATCGCCTTCGCTGGGGAAATCATGGTGCGGGAGCTTGCTTCATGGCTTGAGGCATTGCCATCCGGTGAAGCCGCCTATTACCGGCAGTTGCCCGCACCGCAACAGGAAGCCTTCCGCATCTGCCGTTCCCTCGCGCTCCGCGAATTGGAGATGACAGGGACACCCATCTTCTTCCTAAGTAGCCACGAACTTGCAAAGCGCATCACCATCAGCGACCGCGAAGCCTTCCGCATACTGAATAAATCCCCCTTCCTCAAACGCTTGGAAAAGGGCAAGCCTTGGCAGCGAGGAACCAAGCCCCAAGCATCCATCTGGCAATGGATCTACCCACTGGAAGCAGCCGCCAAAAATAGCACGGGAAAACCTGCTTGCCCTTTCTAGGCGGAAGAATAAGGGCGGTAACAAAAGGTGAAGCCGTAAAGCACCTCATCGGATAGAAAACCAAGTCCGAAGGAGTCTGCAAGAAAACGACCGCCTATGATTTTCTCGCCAAGCCACACCCTGATATCGTGATCGACGAAGAAGGGAAATTTTCTTGGCGGGAAGACTGCAGTCCTGCTTTTTTACTTCCCAATTTGGTTCTCTTATGTTTTTTCTTGGCCGCTCATACGAAAGGACTTTCAAAAATATCGCCAAATTTGAATCATCAAATATGAAATTAATTTCAAACTATCTAGCAATCGGGTTTTTGTGCTTTTCTAGTCATAGTTGTAATCCTCCAAAACCCGATCCAAATTGGATTGCTCAAAAGCAAAAAATAGAAGAGGACGAGCGCCTAAGAGAAGAGCGAGTCAAAAAAAGTGTGGAAATTTTAAGCGAGCCACCCGGAGCTAGGATTGAGGTAAATGACGAATACGTTGGGGATGCCCCATGTACCGTTGAAGTGGTTTGTGACGGCCATGGCAAACTAATCACCAAATTTGAGTTCACGGCTTTACCAAGATACCCGGGTCATTTCGTGCAATCAAAAACTTTTTATGGATGGGCACAAGCACCTGCTCGTCTTTTTTTCGATATGAGACTTGGAAGAGCTAGGTCTTCTATTGACGTAAATATTATTGATTGATTTAGGGATGATTCAACAGTTTAAACGATGAACAACCCCAGCCCTATGCCCTCAAATTTCATCTTCCACCTACTCCCGCAAGCTGGTAAAAGCACCCCGTGAAGACCGCACAGCACCTCCTAGCCACCCTAGCAACCGTGATCGTCTTGGCTTTTTTTAGCGTCGCGCTCACAAATTGCGAAACACGCGCCAAAGCCGAGCTTAGTGAGACAGAGACTTTCGACGAGACACGCGCCAAAGCCGAGCAGGGGGATGCTGTTGCTCAAAACAAACTTGGACATTTTTACTCAATGGGTCTCAGAGTAGCAAAAGACGAAGCCGAAGCAGTGAAGTGGTATCGCAAAGCTGCCGAACAGGGGGATTTATTGGCTCAATATGAATTAGGCACTTGCTACGCACAGGGGCGAGGCGTTGAGAAGAACGATGCAGAAGCTGTGAAATGGTTTCTTAAATCTGCCGAACGAGGAAATCTTCGCGCTCAAAGAAGCCTCGGAATCCACTACTCAAGAGGTCTAGGCGTAAAGAAGGACGAAGCCGAAGCCATGAAATGGAATCGCAAAGTGGCTGAGCAGGGCGATGCTTTTGAACAATGGCATTTAGGAAATCAATACTCCTCTGGCAATAGCTTAGTAGAGAACGAGGACGATTTCGTGAGGTGGCATATCAAAGATACGGTGAGCAACCCCATTTCTGCTAAGCGTGATCGCGAAGCTGTGAAGTGGTATCGCAAAGCTGCGGAGCAAGGGCTTATGTTTGCTCAAAGTGATCTTGGTGAGTGCTATGCAAACGGCAAAGGTGTAGTGAAAAACGATTTACTTGCCTATCATTGGTATCTTTTGGCATCTGCAAATGGCGATGAGACGGCTAGGGAAAACTTGCCAGCAATAGAAGCAAAACTCACCGCCGAGCTGCGCGCAGAAGGTCAGCGTCTCGCCACGGAATGGCAGGCAGCGTTTGAAAAGAGGCAGGCACAGAAATAAATACACTTAGGATCAAAGAGCGCCGTATTCTGATCTTTCTTTAATAGTAAGCAATAGGTTTCCGGCGCATTCGAAATACATAACTCGTTCATTATAAGCGATTTATGAATAAACAAAGCTAATTTATCAAAATTTGATAAGCTATGCAGGGATCTGGTCCAAGGGCGCAGCAGACACACCGCAATAGGCATAACGCTCACTGATTTAAATATAGACAAATGAAATCGAGCCTTTCTGCAAATTTTACGGGGGGAGGATAATGGATCATAGATAGAAAGTTACTCCCAAGCTCGACCGCCCCCCCAGTCTGTTTTAGCATCGGCACAATTCTTGCGACAAATTACCCTTATTCGTGCCAGTCCCTCCGTCTACCCCACACGCTAAGGCAGGGTAACCGCTCGGTAATTGCCTCCCTCGGTTCCATGCGGACTCGGTGAAAAACCATTCATTCCAAGCAGGTCAAGAAGCGTTACAATGAGCGCAAATTACTTGCGAGGCGTAACAGTCCAGCAGGATTCAGGTATTGAGATAGAGTGAGAGAAAGGTGAGCGGCCTTTTTTTCGGCAAGCTTTTTACCTCTAACTAAAAACGGCTGCAGCCCTTATGGAATATGGCGGAGAAGGTGGGATTTGAACCCACGGTGAGTATTACCCCACGTCCGATTTCGAATCGGGTGCCTTAGACCACTCAGCCACCTCTCCTTGATTTCCTCACGGGCGGAAAAGTTAGGCAACACAGGGCGGATTGTAAAGGATTCTTCTCGGAAAAGGGAAAAATTTCCGCATGGGGAATCAACACTTGCACGCAAGGGGACGGGGTTTCAGACTGGGCGCATGTTTCTCATTTCCCTGCCCGCCCTGCAACGCAATACCGGCATCCTGCGTGAGGTAAAGGAGGCCGCTGGCTGTCATCTGGTGCTGGCGCTCAAGGGGTTTTCCTGTTGGAAGACCTTTCCCTCCATCCGCGGGGATCTCGACGGCTGCTGCGCCTCGGGATTGTGGGAAGCGCGGTTGGCCCATGAAACCTTCGGCAAGCATGTGATCACCTATTCCCCGGCCTACAGCGAGGCAGAAATCGCCGAGTTGTTGGAATTCACCGATCACCTCGATTTCAATTCGCTCTCCCAGTGGTATCGCTTTCGCGAGCAGATTTTTGCCCACCCGCGGTTCCAATCGGGCGCTCTGCTCTGCGGCTTGCGCATCAATCCTCAATGTTCCACTGGAGAGACGGCCTTGTATGATCCCTGCGTGGCGGGATCGCGACTGGGCATCACAGCGGATCAACTGAAGGATGCCGATCTGACAGGTCTCTCAGGTCTGCACTTTCATACACTATGCGAACAGAACTCCGATGATCTCGAGACAACCCTTGCCGCGGTGGACGAAAAATTCGGCCATTTGCTGCGTCTGCCGCAATTCACCTACCTCAACATGGGCGGCGGACATTGGATCACCAAGCCGTTTTACGATCGTGAACGCCTGATCCGCTTGGTCAGGGAAACGCGTGAACGCTATCAGTTGGAGGTTTGGTTAGAACCGGGTGAGGCCATCGCGATCCACACGGGAGTGCTGCGTGCCACGGTCATGGATGTGTTTGATAGTGCCGGACACAAACTGGCCATTCTCGACATTTCTGCCACCGCACACATGCCGGATGTTTTGGAGATGCCCTATCGACCCGACGTTTTCCTAGTGGATTCCTCCCCTACCCCATCTGCGTGTCATCCTGCGGTGGAATTGCCGGGGGAACACTATCACCTTGCCGGACAGGGCGGTGAGCAGGTCCATACCTATCGACTCGGCGGCCCAACTTGTCTAGCGGGCGATGTCACGGGCGACTACTCCTTTCCCCGCGAATTGAGAATCGGCGACGTGTTGGTCTTCGATGACATGGCGCATTACACCATGGTGAAAACGACCATGTTCAACGGCGTGCCGCATCCGGCGATCCGGGTATTGCATCCCCATGGCGAAATCGAGACCTTACGAGAGTTCCGCTACGAGGATTTCCGCGATCGACTTTGTTAGAGATCAATCGTTGATCAGGCGGGCAAAAAAGCGCCAAACTGTCATCGCTTGCATTTCCTGAGAGCTTTCCTCCTTGACGGCGCAGGATTTCCCACTACCTGTAAGGCGTTATGCGATTTTCCATTTCCCTTCTGTTTTTGGCGTGCGGTGTCATGAATCCATTGAGTGCGGCGATTGGTGTAAAAAAAGTCACTGATGGCTTCAATCGTCCGGTCTGGGTAGGCGTTCCGAAAGTTTCAAAAAAACAACTGTGGGTGATGGAGCAGCATGGTGTGGTCACTGCGGTGGATCCGGATTCAGGACAGAAAGTCGTGCTTTTCGACATCCATGAAAACGTCAGTCGCAAAGGCAACGAGGAAGGTTTGTTAGGCCTCGCATTTTCCCCGGACTTCGAAAAGAGCGGAAGGTTTTATCTCAACTACACCGATAAGGAGCACTACACCTGCATCACCCGCATGGTGTTCCAAAACGGTAAGGTCGATGCCGGAAAAGAAGAGGTCATCCTGCGCTACAAACAGGACTTCCAAAACCACAACGGTGGCTGGATCGAATTCGGGCCGGACAAGATGCTCTTCATCGGCAATGGCGACGGTGGCTCCGGCAATGACCCGAAACAACGCGCACAGGACCTGACGTCTTTGTTAGGGAAAATCCTGCGCATCGATGTTTCCCCCGCTAGGGGCTATGAAGTGCCTTCGGACAACCCCTTCGTCAAAGACAAAGATGCCAAGCCGGAAATCTGGGCCTACGGTGTGCGCAATCCGTGGCGTTGCTCCTTCGATGCCAAGACTGGCGACCTCTGGATCGGCGATGTCGGCCAGAACCACTGGGAGGAAATCAGCCACATCGAACACAAAAAAGGCTTCGGCGCGAACTTCGGCTGGCGTCTGCGCGAAGGCGACGTGGCCACACCCGCCAACAACGTTGGTGGGGACAAACCGAAAGACAACGTCGATCCTGTCTATGTCTACAAGCACGGCGGTGGATCCACCGAAGGGTTTTCCGTAACCGGCGGCTACGTTTACCGTGGTCCGATCAAGGAGCTGCAAGGCCGCTACATTTTCGCCGATTACCAAAATCCGCGCATCTGGTCCTTTGTCGAGAAAAACGGCAAAGCCACCGATTTCAAAGATCACACGGCGGAACTGCAACCTGAGGGAGGAAAAATCAAGCAAATCCCGAGCTTCGGCGAGGGACCAGATGGCACACTCTTCATCGTCGATCACTCGGGTGCGATCTATCAGGTCGTGGAAAAGTGAGGCGGCAGCCATTCCTACCGGGCGATCGGGAAAGTTTTTTTGACTCGCCAACCGATGGTGGCATCGCTAGTGTGGGAATTGTCGATAGCGTGCTAGCATGAAACAGGAACTCCACCTCACCCAAACCTCCAGCAAACTTGACGCTCGACGTCAGCAGGTGGCGATCTATCTGTCGGCGCAAAAGAAAAAGGATACCATCCAGTCCTTCATCGTGGCCGGTGTGGTTGTCGGATTGCTGGGGGCCATCCTGGCGCTGATTGCCATTCTGCCGAGTTTCCATGAAGTTCCTGTGATTGTCACCTACCAGGCACCCATCGCCAAGGAGGAGGCCCCTGAGCGACCGAAAGACATGGCTAAAGGCATGAAGCCCAAGCCAGCGAGCGCGAGCTCCTCGATGGCACGGGTCATTGCTGCCACCACAACGGCATCGATCGCCGTCCCGGATCCGGAAGTCGTGGATCCGACGCGTCCATTCGGTATCGACGATGACTTTAATGCCGGCTTTGGTGCGGGTGATGGTGACGGAAATGGCGGGGGAGGAACCTCATTTTTCGGTACCAAGCGCACGGGCAAACGCGTCACCTACATCGTTGACTTTTCCCTCTCCATGGAGAGCGACTGCGCGGGTGGCACGCGCATCCAAATGCTCAAAAAAGAACTGATCAACTCGATCAACGGTCTGGCCGATGGCATGCGCTTCAAGGTCATTTATTTTTCGCACAATGCCTGGACAGATGAGACCCCGGGGCCAAACCAAGCCGATAGTGGCTGGAATGGGTTGGGCGCGACACCGGTTGTCGACTGGCTGCCCGCCAGCAAAGACATGAAGGAACAAGCAATTGCCAAAATCAATGCCACCCCCGCCCAAGGCAACACCGGCTGGTATTCACCGCTCAAGATGGCATTCTCGATGGGCCCGCCACCGGATGTGGTTTACCTGCTTTCCGATGGTGAGGCCCGCGATGCCAACATGGTGCTGGACGAGCTAAAAACCCTCAATCCAACGGGCATTCCCATTGATACCATTGCTTTTGAACTGCCCGGAACGCCTGCCTACGATCTCAGCGAAATCGCCAAACAAACTGGCGGCTCTTTTGTGCTCTACCACGAGGGCAGACGCTATGTCGGCGACTCGGCGAAGAAGTTTCTGAGCTCGGAGTATGATCCGTGAGCGGAGCGTGGCCGTGGCATCTTGCCGCACATCCCCCATCGCATCCGAATCACATCATGGCTTGGGAGGCGGGACAAGTCCGCCACAGGTCAGGCGAAGATGGACTCCACGGCTTTCCCTTTGCCATCGAGCGTGGCGTAGAAAGGACGGCGCTCGACATCATACACCGTTTTCGGGCTGATGCCCATGGCGGTGAAGATCGTGGCGTGCAGGTCGGTGATGGTCACGGGGTCCTTCACAGCGATGAGCGGTCTTTCGTCCGCTGTCGCGCCGTGGAGATGACCTTTTTTCATACCGCCACCGAACATCAGGACGCTCGAACCTTGGGTGAAATGACGATGCAAACCATAGTGGGAGGTGCTTTCCAGAGTATCGCCTTTCACAGTGGCCTGATCCTTCGCATTCGAACCGGGACGCCCTTCCATCATGGCATCGCGTGAGAACTCGCTAGCCACAATCACCAAAGTGCGGTCAAGCAAACCACGCTCCTCGAGATCGCGGATCAGCTGTGCGATGGGCATGTCGATTTCCTTGTGCATTTTTTCGAGAGTAGCGTGGCCGTCCTTGTGGGTATCCCACTGGAAAAACGGCACGTATTCGGTGGTGACTTCCACAAAACGAGCGCCATTTTCCACCAATCGACGAGCTAACAAACACCCTTGGCCGAAGCGGCCTGTGTTGTAACGATCATAGACTTCCTTGGGCTCCAGAGAGATATCGAAGGCATCGCGCTCCTTGGCGGAAAGCAATCGGTGGGCGTTGTCGAGCGAGCGCAGCATGGACTCCTGCTGATGATCGGAGATGTATTCGCGGTGCGGGGATTTTGCGAGCAACTTGGTCAGCAGGGCGCGGCGGCTTTGGAAACGATCGGGTGTCATCCCCTTGGGCGGGCGCACGGCAGCTGCGGCCTGATCGGGATAGGGCAGATTCATCGGGCCATACTCGGAACCGAAAAAACCCGCTGTGGTGAAGGACTTCAATTCCTCGCTTTCCCCCACCCCTTCGAGGCGCTGGCCGATGTTGATGAAGGCAGGCATCACGGGGTTTTTCGGCCCTAGTACCTTTGCCATCCAGGCGCCGATATGTGGCGCGGCAACAGTTTGCGGAGGCACGTAGCCGGTATGCCAGTGGTATTGATGGCGCGAGTGCAGAATCGACCCGAGATCCTGCTGCACGTGCGAGCGGATGAGCGTAGCGCGATCCATGACGGAAGCGATATTTTCGAGCCCTTGGCAAATGCTGATGTTATCCACCGCGGTACGGATCGAGGGGAATGTGCTGAGAATGTTGGCGATGGGCACGCCTTTTTCGAAGGGTTGGTAGCGCTTCGGATCGAAGGTTTCCGGTGCGGCCATACCGCCCGCCATCCACAACAAAATGCAACTATCGGCCTTCGCAGCGGGATGATGAATGACCTCCGATCCCAAACTCGGGGCACGCGCCATCATGGCGGCGGTGGTACTGGCGCTGAGTGCTTTAAGAAATTCGCGACGATTGTTCATAGGGACTATGGGTAAAAATTAACGAATGAGTTGAAATTCTGGAAGCATGAAAAGAGTCCACAGGAAATCCTGCACGGAATCGGAACTAGGTTGTGCGCCGAGCACATCGAGGGCGATCTGCTTTTCCTCGGCTGACGGTGCGCGGGAGAGCGCCTGCCAATACAGTGAGTCAACCATGCTCTGGGGATTCTTGCCCATTTCCGCGAGCAAACGCTGCGCGCCTTTTTCCAATTGCGCGGCAAGGATGGCTCCGTTGTTGAGATCCATCGCTTCAAGTGTGGTGAGGTCGTTGGGTCGCGAGGTGACGATCTGCTCGCGGTTGGGACGACCCAGTGAGCGCATCAACAAGTCCGACTTCATCAAACTGGCGCGCACGCGCAGGTTACCGGATCCCACAATCTGCGATTGGGCCTGTTGCATTTTTTCCGCATTCGAATCCCATCCATGTTGATTCGGCACAGCGACAGCATTGGTCCACTGAGCGCGTGCAGGGACAGTGCCATGCGGAGCGGCGACTGCCAACCATGTAGCATCGGAAACGATCGTAGCGGTTTGTTTGCCTTGCTGCAGATGCGCTTGGAAATAGAACGCAGCGGCGTTCGGTCCCGCACCGCCGTTCTTGCCAATCACGAGAATTTCGTTTTCGCCCGCCTTGAGCAAAGGTTTGAGATCAACTACTTGAGGTGCCATCCATTCCTTGCTCTTCGCCGCGGATTTACCGTTTACGGTGAGGATGAATTCATTATCGCACGTGACCAGCGCCATCGCTTGCTGAGGCAGGGCGCTGAGCGAGAGCGTCTTGCGGAACGCCACGGTCTCACCCGCGGGTGACTGCACACCGTCGTTCAACCAAATCCACGTCGCGGGGCTGAGTTTCACAGCGGAAGCGCTGCCAGACAAGCCTGGGACGAAATCCGATTTCGACGGGCCAGTGCCGAGGATTTGCCAAAGTGCGTCAACAAACTCCTCCGCTGTCATGCGCTTAGCGCGGGGGCCTGCGTAAGTCCACTTCGACTCGTCATCCGTCTCCAGCATTTGCGCTTTGGATTGATAGGCCTGCGACTCACAAATGTGAGCGAGCACGGCTTTCAAATCGTATTTCTGCTCGATCAGATAACCAGCCAGGTGGTCCAGCAAATCGGCGTTCCAAGGTTCTGTGCCCATGGCATCGACGGGGTGCACGATGCCACGCCCCATCAGACGGTGCCATAAACGATTGGCAATGGTGCGACTGAAGCGACCGTTTTCCGGCATGGTGGTGAGAGCGGCGACTTGCTTCAGTCGCTCGGCAGGTGGCTGGGAAGCATCGATTTTACCAAGCTGCGGGTAGAGCCAGTATGGTTCGGCGATTTTGCCCGTCGGTTTATCGCAGCGGGCGATCTCGATTTTTTCCTCGGAGAATGCGGCGGCAAGACCGTAGGAGTCGGTCAACTTCCATTGATCAGTGAAAGAGTCATGGCAGGACGCGCACTTCAAGTTGATGCCGAGGAAAGTCTGCCCCACGGACTGAGCGAATTGGATCGGAACTTTTTGTCCTGCACTCACCTCCCCACGCCATTTGATGCCGTGGGCAAAGCCTGCGCTTTCTGCTTGAGGTGCGATCAGTTCGCTGGCGAACTGGTTGTATGGTTTGTTGTCGTACAGCGAACGATAGAGCCATTGGCTGATCTGCTTGCGACCGCCATCGATGTAACCCGTGCCGGCGTAATCATTGCGCAACAGGTCGTTCCAGAACGTCATCCAGTGCGACGCATAGGCCTGTTTGTCGTCGAGCAAAGTTCGGATCAGCTTGCTGCGCTTCTGCGGATCCTTGTCGGCAAGGTATCCCTGCAAGGTGTCATCTCCTGGCAAAAGACCAGTGATGTCGAGATAGAGGCGACGCACGAAAGCCGCTTCCTCGATCGGCTTCGGACGAGCGACTTTCGTCTTACTCAAATGGGTATCGAGAATACGGTCGATGGGATGCGTGCGACCATCCTGAGCAGCGGGAATTTTCGGACGCTGCAGGTTCAGTGGCGGCTCGTAGGAGCTTTGTTTGAAAGTGAATCCCGGTTCCCAAGGTGCGCCAGCGTTGATCCATTCAGCCACCAACGCCACTTCCTTTTCGTTCAAACCGTCGCCTTTGGGGGGCATGCGCTCGTCCTCATCATCGGAAGTGATGAGATGCATCATCAGACTTTTTGCGCTATTGCCCGGCTCCAACACGAAACCGTTATCGTTTTCCCGCATCAACTCCTCGCGGGTATTCATGGCAAATCCGCCTTTGCTCTTGGTTCCCATATGGCATTCCGAGCAATGCTTTTTCAACAGGGGCGCGACCTGATGGACGAAATCCACGGCCATTAGCGGACCGGCCATGACGGCGCTCATGAAACTGAGTCGTGTTACAAAGGGGTTCATCTGCGCGAAAACATACAACACCCTGTTATTTTGTCTATCACCAGATTGCTGATTTCCTGGAGAAAAATCAACCCGCGCATTGTGCAAATCCGCAGATATACGCCTCGTTGCGTTGCAAGTTCCTGTGATTTCGTTGCGTAAGATAGCAAACCATGAAGAATCCATCCTATCCTCGGTGTCAGTACATGTTTACCCCATTGCTTGGCGCTCTGATTTTTTCGAGCGTGGCAGCACATGCCGCACCCAAAGCAGCGATGGAAAACCAAGACTTCACCCAAGGCGGCACGATCCCAGCAGAGGCGAAACACGACTGGAATCTCGGTGCTACAGGAATGCGTGGTTGGATGTTTTGCGACAAGATGGTAACTACTGATGCGAGACAAATTGCAATTACCCAAGTCGCTCCGAGCTCTCCTGCCGATGGTGTCATGCAAGTGGGTGACGTGATTCTCGGAGTAAACGGAAAACCTTTTTGCTTCGACCCGCGTGTTGAGTTCGGCAAGGCTCTCACCTTGGCGGAATCCGAAGCAGGTGCGGGCAAACTCCAACTAACCCGTTGGCGCGCTAGCGCCACGGAAGAAGTCACCATCAAACTTCCCGTATTGGGATCCTACAGTGCGAGCGCGCCCTTCGATTGCCCGAAATCGAAGCGTATCATCGATCTAAGCGGAAAGGCCCTGGCCAGATCCTTGGAACAACATGGTGGCCACGGTGATCCGATCGTGCGCTCACTGAATGCGCTAGGACTGCTTGCCACGGGAAATCCGGATTACCTGCCACTGGTCAAAAAAGAAGTCGAGTGGGCGGCTAACTACAGCGAAAACGGGATGCAGACATGGCGCTATGGATATGTCATCATGCTGCTTGCGGAATATACCATGGCTACCGGCGATCAGAGCGCCATGCCCGGACTGCGTCGCATGGCAATCGAAGCAGCCAAGGGACAAAGCGCCGTAGGTTCCTGGGGACATGGATTCGCCCGACCTGATGGGCGCCTGGGTGGTTACGGCATGATGAACTCTCCAGGTGCTGCGCTAACCATCTCCTTGGTCATGGCCAACCGAGCGGGAGTGAAGGATCCGGAAGTCGCCAAGGCCATCGAACTCAGTGCAAAACTTCTGCGTTTTTATATCGGCAAAGGTTCCGTGCCCTACGGTGATCACCATCCATGGATTGAAAATCACGACGACAATGGCAAAAACGGCATGGCGGCGATACTTTTCAGCCTAATGAATGAAAAAAACGGCGCGGAGTTTTTCAGCCGTATGAGCATCGCCTCGCACGGACCTGAGCGCGATACCGGACATACTGGAAACTATTTCAACATCCTCTGGGCCATGCCCGGTGTGTCGATCAGCGGACCAAAGGCCACCGGCGCTTGGATGAAAGAATTCGGTGCATGGTATTACGACCTCGCCCGCCGTTGGGACGGCACGTTCCCCCACCAAGGACCGCCCGAAGCAAAAAACGACAGTTATGGCAACTGGGACTGCACGGGAGTCTATCTGATCGCCTATTGCCAACCGCTGAAAAAAATCCTGCTCACTGGAAAACAGCCGAGCGCGATCCAAGAACTCAAAGCTGCCGAGGCGGAAATGCTCATCCTCGATGGCCGGGGCTGGAGCAACAAAGATCGCAACAGTTTTTACGATGCTCTGAGTGACAATGAATTGGTCGAACGCTTGGGCAGTTGGTCGCCCATCGTGCGCGAGCGGGCCTCGCTTGCCATCGGCAGACGTCGCGATTTCCCGGTCGCACCGGTCATCCAACTGCTGGAATCAAAATCGCTCGAATCGCGGTATGGCGCCTGTCAGGCAATCGAAAAACTGCGGGGACGCGCAGCCGCTGCGATCCCCACTCTGGTGAATTTGCTGCGCGACAAAGACCTGTGGATGCGCATCAAGGCAGCGGATGCCATTGCCAGCATTGGCAAGCCCGCCATGAGCGCCGTGCCCACGATGTTGGAAATCTTTTCCCAGACCGATGCCGTGGGCGACCCGCGCGGTATGCAGCAACGATATCTCTGCTTCGCACTCTTCGATGGCCACGGCATGTTGGCCAATTCGCTCGAAGGTGTGGATCGCGCCTCTCTCTACAAGGCCGTGCGCGGCGGCCTGATGAACCAAGACGGACGGGCGCGCGGCAGCATCGCATCGGTCTATCGGAACTTGTCCTTTGAGGAAATCAAACCGCTGATGCCAGCCATCCTCGAAGCCGTGGAACAACCCGCGCCCAGCGGCGAGATGTTCGCCGATCAAATCCGTGTGGAGGGCCTGCGTGTGTTGGCCAAGCATGGCGTGGAGGAAGGCATTCCCGCCTGTGTAACCTATACCCGTCATCAGAATCCTTGGGCCAGCCAAGAACGCACGCCTGAACTGATGAAAATCCTGCTCAGCTACGGCACGCACGCCAAAGCGGTAATTCCCGAGTTGGAGAAAATCGCCCACTACTTCGAGAAGGAAGAAAAGGATTTTCCGAAGAAATTGATGATCATGAAAGCCACCGAGGTGAGAGAGACCATTCGCAAGATCGAGGCCTCGACTGAAACCCCGAAACTAATCCGCATTTCCTCCCGATGAAAACAATACTATCACTCTCCCTATGGGCATTGGCCACGCTGACCACACAGGCAAAACCGCTGAAAATCTTCATCCTAGCCGGTCAATCGAACATGCAGGGTCATGCCAAGATTTCGACCATCGAACACATCGGCATGGATCCCAAAACCAAGCCGATGATGGATGCCATGCTCCAACCCGATGGCACACCTCGCACCTGCGAAAAGGTGTGGATTTCATCAATCGGCTGCGGCGCGAACGAGACCGACGAGCAAACCGGAAAACTCACTGCAGGCTTCGGTGCATCCAAGGAAAAGATCGGCCCGGAATTCACCTTCGGTCTTACCATGGAAAAACTCACTGACTGCCCCATTCTGATCATCAAAACCTCATGGGGAGGAAAAAGCCTCAACACCGATTTTCGTCCGCCCAGCGCGGGTCCCTACGTCTTCAACGAAGCCCAGATCGCCAACTTCACCAAACAAGGAAAGAACCTCGATGAAATCAAAGCCGCGAAGGCCAAGGAAACCGGGGTCTATTACCGCCTGATGATGGAACATGTGAAAAAAGTGTTAGGTGATATCAAACGCGTAGTGCCTGACTACGATGAAAAACAAGGCTATGAGCTCGCCGGATTTGCTTGGTTCCAAGGCTGGAACGACATGGTCGATGGAGGCACCTATCCACTGCGCGACAAGCCTGGTGGATACGATGCCTACACCGAGGTCATGGCCCATTTCATCCGCGATGTGCGCAAGGAACTCAAGGCGCCGAAACTGCCCTTCACCATTGGAGTGATCGGTGTAGGCGGGCCAACGACCCTCTATGGCCCCGCAGAAAAGCGCTACCAATCCACCCACCAGAACATGCGCGATGCCATGGCAGCCCCAGCGAAAATGCCCGAGTTCCAAGGCAACGTCGCCGCCGTGCTAACCGAACAATTCTGGGATCTCGAACTCAGTGCCGCCAAAGCCAAGGAAAATGAACTAAAGCAGCAGGCAAAAAAAACCGCTTCCGAGAAAAAACTCTCCCCCGCCGAAGAGAAAGCCGCGCTGGAAACCATGCGCAAAGAGAAAATGACCGAGCGTGAGGAAACCATCCTCGCCAAAGGCATTTCCAACTTCGAATTCCATTATCTGGGTTGCGCGAAAATTCTCGGTGGCATCGGCAAGGGCCTCGCGGAAAGCCTCGCCCAAATGCCGAATCGATAGATCACCACGGTTGGCGAAAAAACTTGGTCAACGGAGAGGATTTGCCCTTTCCATCAGTCGATTCCGTCGCCATAGTTCGTCCGCAACCCGAACCATTTTTCTCTCATGCAAACCGCTAATTTCCTCAAATCCCTCTTCGATCTGTCCGGTAAAGTCGCTGTCGTCATCGGCGGCACCGGTGAACTCTGCGGCACTATGGCCGTGGGCCTCGCTCGTGCCGGCGCCGAAGTGGTGCTCGGCGGTCGTATCCCAGAAAAAGCCGAACGCCGTCTCGCCGAAATCGAATCACATGGCGGCAAGGGTTACTTCGTGCCCGTCGACGTCACCTCCCGCGAGTCCCTGCAAAATCTGTTAGACACCGTGCTGGAGCGCTCGGGTCAAGTGGACATTCTCATCAATGGTGCCGGCACCAATTCGCCTACCCCCTTTCTTGAAGTGAGCGAAGAAGAATACGCACGCATCATCGATACCAACCTCAGCGCGGTCTTCCGCGCTTGCCAGGTGTTTGGTTCCTACTTCATCGAAAAAGGTCAGGCCGCGTCCATCATCAACCTCGGCTCCATTTCCGGCCTCAGCCCGCTATCGCGCGTCTTCACCTACTCGGCTTCGAAAGCCGCTGTGCACAATCTCACCAAAAACCTCGCCCGCGAGTGGGCCGACAAGGACATCCGCGTCAATACGTTGGTGCCCGGTTTTTTCCCTGCCGAGCAAAACCGCAAAGTGCTCGATGAATCGCGCGTGCTCGATATCTTACGCCAAACGCCAGCTTCCCGCTTCGGCAATGCCGAGGAACTGATCGGAGCCACTCTGCTGCTTTCCTCCGCCAACGCTGGTTCCTTCATCACCGGCCACGAAATGATCGTCGATGGCGGATTCAACGCCATGCGCATTTGATCGCGAAGAAATGCATTTGATCGCGAAGAAATCTCTCCGCATGATCATCCTGTCATGCGGCCGTCAAGGCTGAATCAGAAGGTTTTCAGCCCTTGTTGCCTTTGATTTCCTCGGTTGCCTTCCAGATTCGGTAGCGGACTTCCACCCCTTCGGGGACGTAGACCACGATGGGCATGCGCGAGTTGTAACGCAACAGAGGCAGCGAGTGGTTAACACGAACAAAGGTTTTCACTGCTTTGCCGCCGCCAGGCACTCCCATCAGCGTTCCCGCCATTGGCCCCAGTTGCTGAAGTTCATAATAACTATATCCCCAGCCTTTCAACTCCACCTCCTCGACCCTGCCCCCGAAAAAGTGCCGGTTGACACCGTCGGTGGGCACCGTTTTACCGAAGATCAGTTCGACCTTCAACGCATCCTCGCTTTCAGCCTGAGGCACTTCAATGACGAAACGTTGCTGCCCGTCTTTGGCTGCGGGGAATGCTTGCAAGGGACTCGGTTGAGCCATGGCATTTGTTGCGCAGCACAGAAGAGCGAGAAAGAATGATTTCATGATGATATTACGACACGCGAGCGAGATTTTTCTTAGCAAAAATGCTCACTTTTTTTCCGCGCCCGGCAGGATGACCGAGTCGTAGCTCTGCAAATCGGCAGGCTTGACATTTTTCGCATGGCCATTGAAGGAAAAAGTTCGTGGCTGGTAGGGACCGACGAAGGAGATATCGAGATCGGCCTTGATCTTGTCTTCCATGCCCAAAGCCCACAAAGTGCCGTTGACAATCATACGACGGTAACGCTGATCCAGCATATCCTCCGAGGCTCCTTGGGTGCTGTGAAAGGCCCGTCCTTTTTTACCGGAAGGAGAGCTGTATTCGCGTGTCCAAGTGCAAGGCATGGGAGGCTTGGTGGCATCGAGAGCAGCCTGGGGATCCATCGACACCATGGGTTGACTGTTTGCCAGCACCGTGAAGTCCGCGGCAGCCTCGCCCACATAGGCGCCCGCATGCACGAAGGCACCATCACCCACACCAAGGAGAATGGGGTGTTCTTGCTGCGACGGAATCAACTGGATGCGAGTTCCTTGTTTGTGATTTTGGCCGTAGTGCCCCACCCAGGTGTTGCCCAACACCTGATGACCGAAACCCTTTTCGTAGCCGGGGGTTTTGGCATCGAAACTGTATTTCCCGCAGGGGTGGTCCTTGTTCATCTTAAAGGCGTGTGAGGAAGTGCGCAGTCCTACCACAGGGCCACCGCGCTCGAGGTAATCGATGATGGGCTGCATTTGTTCAGGTTCGGGACTCAGGAAACGCGCGAAGATGAAAAAAAGATCCGCGTCCTTGAGCGACTCGATGCCAGGAATGTTCGAGGAGCCTGCCTCGATGTTACCTTGTCCATCGATACCGAACACCACCGTGCACTTGAAGCCATGATGCTTCGAAAGAATGCGCGCGAGCATCGGACAGGTTTCCTCACTGCGGTATTCGTGATCGGAAGCAAGAAAAACAATATGCTTGCCCTTGCCCATGCCTTCTCCACCGGGGTAGACCAACTGAGCCTGAGCAAGACAGGCGAATACGACGACGGATACGAGCGTTAGAAACTTCATGGTGCTCGCAGTGTATGAAACAGACGCTGCTGATCAAGACAGGACTTTGGCCATTTTTTCCAATCCCTCAAGCATGCGGGAACGCGGACAGGCGAAGTTGAACCGCACATGCCCCGGCGCACCGAAAAACGCACCATCGGAGAGAAACAGACCGGCTTTCTTTTCAAAATGCAACGCGGGATTTTCCCACCCATACTCGCGGCAATCCATCCATGTCAAATACGTTGCCTCATTCCGATTGACGACCAATTGGGACGCCTTCTCGGCAAGGTATGCAAGAAGCACCTTTTGGTTTTCCGTTAGATATGAGAGCAACTGCCGCCGCCAAGATTCACCATGTCGGTAGGCCGCCTCGGCCGCGTAATAGCCGAAGGTGCTGATCTCCGCCAATGTATGGCCGCGTGATGCTGTGAACCGGCGCTTGAGGGAATCATTCGTGATCACCGCATAGGCGATGCCAATGCCCGCGATGTTGTAGGTCTTGGATGGAGATAACAGCGTGATGATGCGGTCGTGAAACTCTTCCGGCAGAGAATGACCGCAAACATGGGGTGTCTTGGTTTCATCGAGAACGAGATCGCAGTGAATTTCATCGGACACGAGAATCAGGTCATGGCGTTGGCAAAACTCTGCCAATGCCAGCATTTCTTCACGACTAAAAACACGACCCAAAGGATTTTGTGGATTGCTCAGTAAAAATACACGGGTTTGCGGTGTGATGGCGGCTTCCATCGAGGGGAAATCGAAAGTCCAACGATCGTCAACCTTCGTGTGGGGGATGGAATGTAACGCTACCTCACGGGCATCGTGATGCACATTCAGAAACGGCGGATAGGAAGGCGTGCAGGTCATCACCGCCTCACCCGCGCGACAAAACGCCTTCACCGCCAGCGACAGGGCCGGCACTAGGCCACCGAGCCAGACGATATGTTCCGGCGACGCCGTCACACCGTGGCGTGTCTGCAAGTATGCGAGTGTTGCTTCGATCAATCCCTCGTGAGCTTGGGCGTAGCCGTAGATCGGGTGCTTGGCGCGCGCGATGATGGCCTCTATGATTTCCGGTGCCGACGCGAAGTCCATGTCCGCGACCCAAAACGGATCCAGTTCGGGGCGGCGGTCATACTTGATGTTTCCCGTGCCGCGACGCGGGATGATGGTATCGAAGTCGTATGTCATGGGGCGGAAGAGAATCTGTTCGCGACCCAATCAAAAATCCAGCGCATTCTTCCTCGGCTGTGAGCAACGTTGGAGCACGATTTGGGCATTGCCAAACACAACCGGTGATTTACGCTCAGACCTGTTCATGTCCTTGCTCATCGACAACATCCTCACTCCCGTGGTGCTATGTTTTCTGATGGGAATGGTGGCGCGCTGGATCAAAAGCGACCTCGCCCTGCCGGAGGCCATGTATCAGGGGATTTCCATCTATCTGCTGCTGGCGATCGGGCTAAAAGGGGGAGCGGCTTTATCCGACACGCCCCTCATCGTGTTTGTAAAACCTGCAATCGCCACGGTGCTCATCGGATTGCTCAGCCCTGTGATCGCCTACGCTCTGCTGAGGAAATTCGGCCAACGCTCGAACGTGGATGCCGCCGCCATTGCTGCGCACTACGGTTCCGTCTCGGTGGTCACCTTTCTGGCCGCATCAGAAGCCATCAAGCGACTGGGCCTGCAGCCGGAGGGCTATCTGCCTGCTCTCGTTGCCTTGCTAGAGGTGCCTGGCATCATCGTCGCTCTGCTGTTTGTGAAGTCCGATGGGAAATCCAGTTGGTCCAAGGCGCTGCATGAGGTGGTCACAGGCAAAAGCATCGTGCTGCTGATCGGAGGTCTTTGCATTGGAGCCCTCTGTGGTACACAAAAACTCACGGACGTGCAGCCATTTTTCAGTGGAGCGTTCAAGGGCGCGCTGTGCCTTTTCATGCTGGAACTCGGGCTAGTGGCGGGCAAACGCTTGCGCGATGCGGGCCGGGCGGGGATGCGTTTGTTAGCAATGGGGATTGTTCTGCCACCCGTGCTCGGCAGTCTCGGCATTGCAGCCGGATTGTTCTCAGGGATGAGCAGCGGCGGTGCTGCCATTCTCGGAGCCATGGCCGGATCGGCCTCCTACATTGCCGCACCCGCTGCAGTTCGTATCGCCTTGCCCCAAGCAAACCCCGCGTATTATCTCACACTCGCGCTCGGCATCACCTTCCCCTTCAATCTCGCGCTTGGCATTCCCCTCTACATCCACCTCGCCCGAACCCTCAGTATCTGGTTATGAAAGTCCGATTCAAAAAAATCACCATCGTCGCGGAACGTGTCTTGCACGATGAAGTTGTCGAACTGTTGAAGCGTCATCAGGTCAGCGGGTGGACAGCGCAAAACGTTACGGGCGAGGGATCCCGTGGGCTGCGCGCCTCCGAATGGGAGGGCAGCAACGTGCAGATCTACACCCTCGTATCAGAAACAGTGGCGGATGCGATCATGGAGGAAATCGCCCGTCATTACTTTGAGAACTGGTCCTTGGTGGTCTACTCACAGGACGTGGAAGTATTGCGTCCCGACAAATACCAGCAACCCTGAACGCAACTGCGGAGCATCAGTAGTTCCGCATGAAACTCTCTTCCCAAGGCGCATCTTTGCTTTCGCAGACGCTTGTTTCCAACACCACTTGAGTCGCGCCGCGCTCGATGGGAAATGTCACCTTACCAGAAACCTTAACCCAGGCATTGTCCTCGATCGCAGGGATCTCCCGATCGCCGAAGTCGAGAATGATCGGAACCGCACGGGCATCAGCGGCACAGCAAGTGATGAAAAGCCGATAGAGTCGCCGGCGTTTCCCCGACTCATTGTTTTCCTTCTCCATGACCAATCGCCCTTCGGTCTCGACCTTCATGCCATTGATGAGTTTTTGCAATTCGGGATCACCCACGGCAAAGTAGAGCTCCATCAGATTGAATTCATAACAACCCGCCTCGTTCTTGCGGTGCGTTTTTTCGATTTCCTCCATCGTCAACGGCGGCAGATCCTGAGACAGGAAAACGGAATTGTTCAGTGGTGCGTCAAACAAAGCCTTACGCGACAAAGCCTGCACTGAAAACCCATCCTTGGTCGATGCCACCGCGAAAAGCAAGGGAGCGAGCATGAAACACATCGACGTGAGCGGATGCATTTCACTGGCTTCGTGATCGTGCGGATCGCTCGTGGAATGATCATGACCACAGCTCGCCTCTTCTCCTGCGGTGAGCAGCACAAACAAACCCATCACCGCCAATCCCAATCCGCCATACAGGGCCAGGGGACGAAAATCGGGAGCGAGATATTTTCCGATGCGACCGCTGGCGTAAAAATACAACATCACACCGGACCAAATGAGAACGATCAACGAAAACAGAATGCGTTGGAATTTCATGATCAGGGCAAAGCGGATTGGCTGTTAAGATACCATTGGAAGTAGAACGCGGATGCGCCGATTACCACGAAGAGCCCGATGGCCATGCCGACGATGAACTTGCGGCGTAGCACGGTCTGATAGAGGAACAGCAGTTTCAAATCGAGCATGGGACCGAATACCAGGAAGGCCAGTTTGGCTCCATAGGTGAACTTGTCCAAGGTCGCGGCGATAAAAGCATCGGAAGTACTGCAAAGACTGAGAATGAAGGCTAGCACCATCAGCGCGGAAGGAGCGAGAATCTGACGATTGGCCAATGTGTCCAGCCAAGCAGCTCCGGGAGCGATCCCCGTGTTGAACAAGGCGGTGATGGCCACGCCGATCGAGAAATACACGCCCACATCAACAAAATCCTTCAGCGCCGAGCGGAAGGCAGCAACCAAACGAGGATTGCCCTCGACCACTGGGGCATGATCATGCCCACAGCAAGAATGCTTTTCATCGGTCTCATGTTCATGATCATGGCCGCAGCAATGATCGTGTGAATGCTCCGTTCCGGCTTCGGGTTTTGTCTGGATTTCCTCCACGAGGCGCTTGCGCAAAATCCATACCAACGGCAAACGCGCAACTACGAGGCCCAACAACACAGCCACCGCGAAGCCCAGTCCCAGCCGGCTCGCGGTCATGACCGAATGAGCCGCCATGGACTCGCCATGCACCATCATCACAGGCCCGGTAAAGGCCTTCCATGTGCTTAGCGCCGTGATGGGATTCACGATCGGAGCTGCGAGCATGTAAGTCAACGCGCAGGAAACCGGCAGCCCCTTGCGGACCAATCGGCGGATCACCGGAACGACTGCGCACTCACACACCGGAAAGATCGCCCCCAGCAGACCGGCCATGACCACCGCCAGTGTCTTGTTGCGCGGCAGAAACCGATCCATCATGCCCGGCGGCATGTAGATGTCAATGAATCCGCTGATCAGAGTTCCCAACAAAATGAACGGAGCACCCTCAAAAAGGATACTCAAAAACGCGAATGCAAAGTCCTGCCGTGCCTCACCTGTCATGTGCCCAAAGGCTAGTGGGTTCACGGCGGATGCCAATGCAAAAATCCTCGCCGCAAACACTCCACCGGATTTCTGTTGCATCGACAGGTGGGCGGCTTACGCTACAACCGATACGATCGTGCGCAAATCGAAGAAACCATCACGCTCTCCCAACGGCGGAAACGACATAGAGCCCACGCCATGGATCTCC
>JBJOMZ010000035.1:0-23057 GCA_046052105.1 Verrucomicrobiota bacterium
GCCGATACCGTTGTTGAGGCTCAGACCGCCACCCCCGAGGTAACAGCGCCGAAAAAACCAGGGATTTACCGCCTTTACGTATGGGTCAAAGATGGCCATGGCCACGTGGCCACCGCCAACGCGCCATTCGAAGTGCGTTGATCTCTCGACACACAACACCAGCGGGCCATCATCCTAGGGATGACGAAAGGAAGCGGACATGCGTCATCATTTGAATTATCGCAATTGCATGATGATTGCAAAAAAATGATGCATCCAAACAAACGATTTATTGCAAGGCTTCCAGCATCTCACCCAACTGCGACAATTTCCCTTTCCACTCCAGCAGACGGGCTTTTTCCTGTTCCACCACATCTGCAGGCGCGCGCTCGATGAAACTGGCATTGCCAAGTTTGGCCTCACACTTCGCCACTTCCTTACTGAGTTTCTCGATTTCTTTGCCGAGACGGATTTTTTCCGCTTCGACATCAATCAACCCCTCTAACGGAAGATAGACTTCTCCAACGGGAGTGATCGCCACGGGAGTGCCCTTGGGTGATTCGTAGGCATCATCGATCTTGATTTCCCCTGCGCCCGAAAGCAAGGCAAGGACATCCGATTCACGGGCAAGCCATGATGGCGCGTTTTTCACGATGAATCCAACATCACGACGGGTCGCGACGTTGTATTCGAATTTCAGGTTTCGCATGCGTCCGGTCGCTTCATAGACAGCGGCGGCTTGTTGCTGGGCGGTGGTGGCATCGAATCCGGCGAGGAGCGGTTGCTCTGGCAAGTTCTGGTTCATCAGGAACTCGCCCTGCGGCACATAGCCCATGCGTGCGGAGAGTTCTTCGGTAACGTGCGGCATGTAGGGGTGCAGCAATTGCAGGAAGCGGCTCATCACGGCATCGAACACGGCCAGCGTGCGATCGCGGTCATCGGCGCTGGCATTTTGACGGAGGTCGCCTTTAACGGCTTCGAGGAACCAGTCGCAGAACTCGCTCCACAGGAACTCGTGCATTTTCTGCGCGATCTCGCCGAAGCGATATTCGCCGTAGGATTCTTCGAGTTGCACAGCGAGGGCATCGAGCTTCGCCATGATGTCGATGTGATAAGGGCGCAGCAAATCGAGAGGTGGCAGGGCTTTCACGCCGCCTTCGCTCGCCATCTGACGGAAACGGCAAGCGTTGTAAATTTTGTTCGCGAAGTTGCGACCTTCTTCGACTTGGGATTCATCAAAGCGCACATCACTGCCCACGGGCGCGATGCGCAGCAAACCGAAGCGCAGACCATCGGCGCCGAACTGATCCATGAGGTCGAGAGGATCGGGAGAGTTACCGAGTTGTTTGCTCATTTTACGACCCTGCAAATCGCGAATGATGGAAGTAAAATAGACGTTGCGGAACGGCAGTTCATCCATGAATTCGTAGCCCGCCATGATCATGCGCGCGACCCAGAAAAAAATAATATCAGGTCCCGTGACGAGGTCATTCGTGGGGTAGAATTTTTTGCGGGTCTCGTCATCCATGGTCGCGAAGGGCCACAACCACGAACTGAACCACGTGTCCATGCTATCCTCATCCTGGACCCAGTTTTCAGCATCGACCGGTGGCTGTGTGCCGACGTGGATGTCGCCTTTTTGTCGATCCGTGAGATCGAGAGTCTCGGCACTTTGCAAGGCTTCGGATTTCTCTTTGCGATACCAAACGGGGATGCGATGGCCCCACCAAAGTTGGCGACTGATGCACCAGTCCTGGAGATTTTCCATCCAATGCGCGAAGGTTTTTTTCCAACGCTCGGGACGAAAAGCAATCTCGCCATTTTCCACTGCTGCTGCGGTGCGATCGACCGAAGGGTAACGCAGGAACCACTGCAAGGATAGGCGCGGCTCGATAGGCACATCAGCGCGCTCGCTGAAGCCGACATTGTTCGAGTAGTCTTCCTCTTTGACCAAGGCACCGAGCTCGGCGAGCTTTTTGGCCGCGAGCTTGCGTGCTACGAAGCGGTCGAGCCCGTCGAATTCGGGGCAATCGGGACAATTTATGCGACCATCGGGATGTAGAACATCGATGATGGGCAAATCGTGACGCTGCCCGATCTCGAAGTCCACACGATCATGGGCGGGCGTGACTTTCAGCGCGCCGGTGCCGAATTCTTTATCGACAGCTTCATCCGCGATGATGGGAATCGGCGCACGGGGAAACGGACGCCACACATGCTTACCGATCAGATCTTGGTGGCGCTCATCTTGTGGATGAACCGCCACGGCCGTGTCGCCCATGAGTGTTTCCGGACGTGTGGTGGAAATTTCCAGAAAACGTCCGGGCATTTCCACGACTTCGTATCGCATCGTGTAAAACTTGCCATTTTGCTGCTTGGGAATCACCTCTTCATCGCTGAGTGCGGTGAGCGAAACAGGACACCAGTTGACCATGCGTAGACCACGATAGATCAGACCTTTTTCGAACAACTTCACGAATACATCCTGCACCGCGCGGGTGTAGTCGGCATCCATCGTGAAACGCTCGCGGCTCCAGTCACACGAGCACCCGAGGCGCTTCAACTGACCGATGATGATATCGCCGTATTGTTCTTTCCATGCCCACACGCGTTTGAGGAATTCCTCGCGTCCGAGATCGCGGCGTGTCTTGCCCTCTTCCTTGCGGATGAGCTGTTCCACTTTCGTTTGCGTAGCGATGCCCGCATGATCGGTGCCGGGAAGCCAGAGAACTTCGAAACCTTTTTGCCGTGCCCGGCGAGCCAAAATGTCTTGCAGCGCATTGTTGAGCACGTGCCCAAGGTGCAGAATGCCGGTGACATTCGGTGGCGGAATCACAATCGAATACGCCGGTTTGCTAGAGCTAGGATCCGCTTCAAAACAACGGCCCTCGATCCATGCGGCATACCATTTGGCCTCCACATCCTTCGGTTCGTATCCTTTGGGTAACTCTGACATCGCTCCGCAGCCTTGCCACAGAGCAGCGGAATTGTAAAGCACAGGCTTGATCCGCAGTGGGATCCCCTACTCTACAGGAAGATCACGCAGGATTGATTTTTCCACCGCTTCGGAAAATTCATTTTCAAGGTAACCCACAGCTTCCAAACCCACCCCCAATGACAGCGCTGGGCCATGATTTTTGCTGAAAACATTTCGCTTGCAAGACATAGCGGATGCCGACTTCCTGACCACCATCCCTCCTAACAAGTTGTCCACCATTCGGTTGCCCTCGGATGAACCGCCACCAGCATCGCGCAAAAAAATGCCGTAGTCGCGGTTGGCCGTCAATTGGTTGCCACTCAGATTCACTGCCGCCGTCGTGTCGATCAAGATGCCATTGAGACAATTTTCCGAACAGCGGTTGTTTTCAATCAAGGCAGTCGCTTGGTTCCAGACCTCGATTCCGTGGTGGATGTTAGCGATCATCTGGCACTGTCGCACCGTAGCGCGCGTGCCTCGATCCTGCAGGGAAATCCCGTTCCAGCCGTTTTCCTCGAAACGACATTGATCAACAACAACATCAGCGCCCTGAGTCACCGCAAGACCATGACCCGCGGCACGTGAGAAACGACAGGATTCAAAGCTCGCTTTCGCTCCCGCAACCAAAACCGCCGAATAACGCTCGGCGTCGGCATGGATCGAGGAATGTTGGAAACGCACGCCCTTGATCTGCGAACCATCGGCCTTCGGCCCCAGGCTCAGGGCCGGTGCAGCTTCGGCAGGACAGGTGAACACCACCCCACTGGCAGAGGCCTCCAGCACTACCGGCACGTGAAGGAAAAACGGTCCGGCGTATTCCCCTGCTGCCATCACGATACGGTCTTGCGGAAGAGCCGCGTCAAAAGCCGCTTGCAATTGCGGAAAATCCTCAGGCACACGAATCGTACGGGTGTATCCGGCAATTTTATCGTAAAGTGCGACAACGCGCGAGTCGGCAGGAGCAAGTTTTTTCGCCTCGCGTATCATCTCTAACAAGCGAGGATCATAACGCCCCTGATCTCCCCGCAGCACCTGCTGATAGAGATCTTCAGCGCGTCGTCGGTTGGCTTCATCGATCTTACGCCCCTCCTCTGCCATGACTCTCCACTGCCTCGCCTGCTCATACAGAGGTTCTTCACGAAGGATTTTTTCCACCCACACCAATGCTTGATCCCAGTCACGTTGATCAATCAATGACTGCGCTTGGTCTTTCCATTGTTGGCGGATGCCCGCGGTTTGCATGAAACGCACCTTCTCCGCCAATGCACTCATTTCCTCATGACGGGGCTGCATGACTCTGACCTTGCCAATAGCCGCAAGTGTCTCGTCCCAACGGCCACCATCAAACGCCGCAATAGCTTCCCCCGCCCAATAGGCAATATATTGTTCCTGCTCCTCCAACATTCCGGCCTCGATACTGCGCCTTCCTATCAGCGAAATCTCGTTCTTCGGCTCCTGTGTTTCGATTTTTTGATAGATTGTCATGGCCTCCTGCCATCGGCGCTTCATCACATGATCCGCGGCTTCCGATTCCCACGCCGCGATTCGTTTCTGGCGCTCTTCCTCTTGCCGCCATCGCCACTCGTTTCTTGCCAGCAATCCTCCCACAGCCATGCAGGTGAGAGCAGCAAGGCTTTTCCAGAACAGGCCAGAGGCAGAAGAACCCTGCGCTACCATTGTTGACCCGCAGACATCGCTCAATACATCGGCGGATCCGACGGGCTCTGGCAAAGCTGCGTTTTTTTCGCGGTAGAATGCCATCGCGCGATCGAAGTCCATCAATTCATTCTGGAATGACTGCGCCATCAAATCCGTCGGCGCACTGCGCACCAGTTCAGCCATCAGCTCACGGGTGGTTTGGAAGGATGACTCAAGTTGCACCCAGTCACCATCCGATGACAAGCCCAACACTCTTCTTGCTTCCTCCGCGTCCATGACGCAGCATTCCTAGCACTTCACCTTGGACATACCAATGCGAAAACAACAAATGATTGCCGCGCCGAGATGACACACATCTTCGTCCACTACCATCTGCGTCCCGGTGGCGTCACCCGGGTGATTCAGCACGAAGCGTCCGTGTTCCATCACACGGGACTTGATTTCCTGACCATCAGTGGCGGCCCATGCGGCACGGTTGCCGGCACACACCGTCACTTACCCGCATTGGACTATGCCGATGGCGCGAATCTCCGCTGGGCGGATCTCAAAGATCTGGCTCGGGATCTTCCCAAACCATGGATCTGGCACATTCACAATCCCAGTCTCGGATGCCATCCGGACATGGCTTCCGTCATCCAGTCGATGGCCCAATCAGGCGAGCGAATGATTCTCCATTTGCATGATTTCGCGGAAGATGATCGTCCGCAAAACCTCCAGCGCTTGAGCACAGGACCGCCGTGGTTTCCAAGCGGAGATCGCATCCATTATGTCGTCCTCACTCCGCGCGACCGGAACATCCTGACATCTGCGGGACTCCAAAAAAACCAAGTGACTGTCATCACCAATCCCGTTACCGCCAGCCCGCAGCCCCCGCCTTGTTGCCCTTCCGCCCGAGTCATCTACCCCACCCGTGCGATCACTCGCAAAAACATCGGTGAAATGCTCCTGCTTGCCGCGCTGTCGCCAGCAGGCACACGATTTTCCACCACGCTTGGCCCGGGAAAATCCATGCATCAGTCGAACTACAGACATTGGCAGGAAACAGCACGAAAATTTGATTTGCCCGTCGACTGGGCGATCGCGGAAAACCGCGATCATGCGGAACGTTTCGATGACATTATCTCAAAGGCCACACACCTTCTCAGCACCTCGGTTCAGGAAGGATTCGGCATGGCTTTTGTGGAAGCAATCGCCTGGCAACGCCCGCTCATCGGCAGAGCCATTCCACACATCAGCGAGCATCTCTCCCGCCACGGCATCCGACATCCCCTTCTCTACGATGGCATCCTGATTGATACGCTGGAATTTTCGGAGCAAAGCTCATCCGCACAAACCGAACTTCTGAAAATCGCTTGCGAAGAACCCTCACGCGTACGCATCATACAAGGAGGTGAATCACATGATGCCGCGAATTGGTTGGCACAAGCTCTCTCACGTGACCAGAGATCGCTGCCATTATCTCTGCTGGATTCCTTTCATCCGGATCTTCATGCAGGCATGCTGCGGCGGATCGCCGAAACACTCTCGAAAGCCCCTGCAAGCACCGTTTCACAACTCCATGCCGAATCAATTCGAACGGCGTTTTTTCCACATAAGAAAATGTAACGGACCACCAATCAAGGGGCTTGTTTTTGCCATGCAGTCGCACCTCCGCGCTGGATGTGCTGACGTAGTGCTGCCGCCAGTTTTTCATACATAACACGATTTTTCTGCGCCAGATCCTTCGTCTCGAAAGGATCATTCCCGAGATCATAAAGCTCGTATGGACTGAACGGATCATTGCGAAGAATTTTCCAATTGTCCTTGATCAAAGACTCATAGGAATTACCACCGTATTGGAACCCTCCCTCACGACGCACGAAATACAACTCGCGTGATTCGTTCAAGCCACCTCTTTTCAAGATGGGCAGCAAACTTCGTGCATCGAGTTGCTGCGAAAATTCGGCACCGGAAATTTCAGCGAACGTGGCAAAAACATCGAATACCAGACCGTTGTATTCGCTGCGCGAATTCGCCGGGATGACCGCTGGCCAGCGCACCATGAAGGGGACGCGAATTCCGCCATCGTAGTGATCCTGCTTGCCGCCACGCCATGGATGATTGCTCTGCCCGTGAGGGAGGGAACCACCGTTATCGGAAGTGAAAACAAGGACCGTATTCCGCGCCAATCCGCATTCATCCAGAGCAGCAAGCACGCGCCCGATCCCCGAATCGAGATGCTCAACAAATGCGACATTTTTTGCACGAATATCATCCAACTGAGGGACCCGCGCCCTCACTTTCGACAACCACTCCGCAGGCGGCTCGATCGGAAAATGGGGAGCGTTGTAGGCGAGATACAGGAAGAACGGTTGATCCGGCAATTTCGCCCGCCCACGCAGATAGGCGATGGCCCAGTCGGAAAACAAATCGGTGGCATGTCCCACAGGCTCAATCACCTCTTTGTTATGACGCATGTAGTTTCTACCTTCTCGACGGTGTGTCGTGTAGCTATCCATCATGTCGCCCAGAAATCCATGAAAATGATCGAAGCCACGCTCATTCGGCGTGTTAGGAGACTCCAATCCAAGGTGCCACTTGCCAATGATCGCAGTGTGATATCCCACACTGCCTAACAGATTCGCGAGGGTCGGCGTTTTAGGATCCAAGTAACCCCACGAGTCCTCCGCCCGCGTGCGGATCACACCGGGCACTCCGACACGGTCTGCATAACAGCCCGTCAACAGCGCCGCACGGGTGGGTGAGCATACCGTGGCGTTCGCACGCATCGCGGTAAAGAGCATGCCCTCAACGCCGATGCGGTCGATATTTGGCGTACGAACATCGGCGGAACCATAAGCCGACACATCACCGTAGCCCTGGTCGTCAGTCAGGATGACCAGAAAATTCGGGCGATCGGACGCACCCATGCCCATGGAGGGAATCAGCAAAAAGAAGGATAACCAAATGCCGACCAGCGTTTTGGTATGAAAGGATCGAGCGAAGAAGGAATGTATCATGATTTGATCATTTTTTCGAAGGAAAACCACGGGCCAGCAATCTTGCCAGATCCGACCTGACCTCCGCGAGCTCCGGAACCTCAGCGAGGTTCCGGTATTCGCCGTCATCATGCTCGTGGTCGTAAAGTTCACGGCCCTCCCGCCCTTTCGGTCCCCATTCCGTGTAGCGCCATCGTGTGGTTCGCACACTTCGACCGATCATCTTGCCTCGGTTGACCTGACTCCATGCGGCGGGTTTACCAGGCAGGGAAGGATCATCAAAAACCTTACGCAAGCTGGTGCCGGAAAGTTGGTGCGGAGCTGCAAGACCTGCATAATCAGCCAGAGTTGGATAGAGATCGACGAATTCGATCAACGCGTCAGTCGCTTTTCCCATACCATTTGCCCCGGGCACCCATGCGATCAACGGCGCGCGGGTGCCCCATTCGTAAACGGTCACCTTGTTCCACCAATCATGCTCACCAAGATGGTAGCCGTGGTCACCGATCAGAATGACAATCGTGTTATCCCACAATTTCAAGCGATCCAGCGCATCAAGAACCCGCCCTACTTGGGCATCGGCGAAGCTGACACACGCATGATAAGCACGCTTGAATTCACGTCTCTCTAAATCAGAAAAACCAGCAAAGTCAAGACGATTCGGAATCGCATAAAGCATCTGGGGACTGCGGTCCGGTGGCTCTAACGGGAGCTTGATCGAATCCTTGGGGTAGAGATCGAAGTATGACTTCGGCGCGATGAAAGGATCGTGCGGCTTATGAATGCCGAGCGATAGAAAGAACGGCTGATCGTGGTGATTTTCAAGAACACGCAGAGCCTCACTGACGTTCAACCCGTCGGGCTGCTTTTCATCGCCACCTTCCGCCGCCCTCCATTCACACCACTTGAGGCGTCCATCGGTGAGATTGCGCCCCTCTCCGGTCCGGTCATTGCCGGGTTGCTCGAGAGATTTGTCAAAAAAATGATCCCATGACTTGGGATCACGGAACATCGCTGGCTTTCCTTGATCGTCGCAACCGAGATGAAAAACCTTGCCAATGCCGGCGGTAAACCAGCCGTTCTGACGAAACAACTGGGGCAGGCTCACCAACTCCGGAAGCTTGCTTCGAAACGGTATTTCATTCGAAACGATGCCGGTTTCATCGGGTCGCAACCCTGATAAAAAAGACGAGCGACTCGGATTGCAGACAGGATACTGAACGTAGGCCTTCCGACAGAGCATTCCTTTCGCGGCAAGGCGGTCGATATTCGGTGATTTCACCTCGGCCGCACCATAGCAACCAAGTTCGGGACGCAGATCATCAGCGATGATGAAGATGACATTCGGGCGCGGCACAGTAGCACCGGCGGAATGATGCATCATCACAGACCATGCGCTACATACAACAACGCACAAGAGAAGGCGGATATGACTGGATCGACCTTTCATTTTCTGGGTATTGTAGCAGTTATCTCATCAGTTTTCTTAGCTCTCCCCGCGGACAATTCCAATCATGTGAATCATCGAGTGCAACAGGGACAATTTTGAGTCTATCGGAAACATACAATCCACCGATCACAAGAAAGGCAAGCCCCAAAGAAACCAATCTCTGATTCATGGACTTTTCGCAGGCTGAATCGACTCGCGAGCAGGCATTTCCGGATGAGACGGGAGCTCTCCGCGCACTCGCTTCGCCGCCTCGCCGACCATCCAGAGATAATGATCGCTGGGAAGATTGCCGTAAGTACGAAAACGACTTTCGCCGACGGGAGGTTGGTTCGTTGACTTGAATATGTGAGTTCCCTCATCCAACTCGTCAAACATCGCCTGATAGACCATGGTGGCATTTGCTTTACGCACCAGTGCATCATACTGAGACCAAAGGAACTGCCCGCCTTCGCGATCGATCAGAGCATCGGGATTTTCCTTGGTTCCCTTTTTCAGATTCGACCAGGCAAACCCCGGAAAAACCACAGGCATGAATTCCTTGCTGTGGGCAACGCACCAATCGTGATCCGGTTTCGCCAACTCTTCCGCGTAGCGTTGAGCCTCCTTGACTCCGCTGAACCGACCGACCGTCCAGGGAGAAATGATATCGGACGCAAGATAAATGGATTCCCAGTCTTGCCATGGACCTGCATCACGAGTTCCGGAGCGCCAATGGGTGGGAACTCCCAGCATCACTGTCACGCCACCGCAATCTGGGTCGTTTTTCAAAAAATCAATCAACTTGCGGATTTCATCAGGTCCATAGTCGCGCTTGCTGAAACCCACGCCCCACAGCGCGATCACAGGTTTTCCCGCGTGCTTTTGATAAGATTCATCGCTGAGTATCCCCATTTCCTTCACCAAAAAACGCCAGTCATCATGCAAGGAGGTAATGCGATCTGCGGACATGCTGGTCAGGTCATACATGACCGCATAAGTTCTGCCGTGATTCCTCGCACCAACACGGCAATGCTCCAATACCCGATTGACAGAAGACGCTTCCGGACCACGGGACCTTCCTCCTTCGGCCGACGTCACCTCTGTTGCGAAACGCTGCACAAAAACACCATCGATTCCGTAATCACGCATCCATTGGAAATGCCTCACCACCGTGTCGCGGACCGCTGAGCTGAATACTTGAGCGACACTGCCATCGGCATGACGAAATGGTGTATCGAAGCGCTCGTGCTCACCCAACTCCGATACGTCGGGCCAATACTCGATCCCTGCTTCGCCATTTTTGAATTCGAGGCTGGTTTGATTGCGGTAATGCTTCCAATTCAGTCCCTCTCCGTCACCGGGAGTGCGAAACCAGCCTTGATATCCGCACATGATCTTTCCTGTGAGAGTCGCGGGATCAACTCGATCTTCCGCCTTGTTCACGGGCTCGTTTTGCGGCTTTTGGCAGGAGCCCAGGACTATGGCCCACAAGGCAATCCATTTCATCGCTTTAATTGACGGACTGTTCATCGGAAGTATGGGGGAAATTTTCCCGAGGTTGATGGCGATACCAGAAAAACCAAATGGCGGCGAAAGAACCAAGGCAGATGATCCCTGATACAGCAAACCCCTGCCAGTTGTGAATGATCAACAGCATCGGCGCGAGAAACAAGGTGGTTTGCCATACAAGAGCAAAAGGCAATGCGATCAGATCTCGGCGATGCTCCCGCGACACATGAATCCATTCTTCTGGAGACAAGGTTTTCTTCAGATGCCCCCAAACACCAAAGGGTCGTGTTTCACGATACATCTTGCGAAGTATTTCTGCGTCTGTCGGTTCTGTCATCAGGGCAACGGTCACCGAACTCACAAAGCCCACAGTAAGGACAAAAACAAACTGCCAGATTTCATTCAGATCGGGCCAAATCCAGCGCTGGAGGAATGCCGCGAGGATACCGATCAGCGTCCCGATCGCACTTCCCGCGCCATTGAAACGCCACCAGTAAAGCCGCAGGAAAGCTGGCACGAGAAAACCAGCACCAAAACCCATCATCATCCATCCCCAGATATCATTGATGCTTTCCAAGGTGAGGGAGAACAGGAAACTGCAAGTTACAATGCCCACCACAGTCCCCCAGCTTGCATAAATCAATTCCTTGGTCTGCGCCTTGGGTCTTACCCATTTTTTATAAAAATCGTTCACGAACTGCCCGGTTGCCAGGTTCACCCAACTGCCGAATGTCGACAAAGCAGCCGCGATCAACGCGATCACCAATACGCCTCGCATCCCTTCGGCCACTGCGAGAACCAACACGGCGGAGAGAATTTTCTCCGGGTTCACCGTGCCTTCAAAACTCAGCAAATTCATTTTTTCCACCCATTGGCTCTCTCCCAGCGATGTTTTCAGAGATGCGATCAATTGGGGATCATAACGTCCCGGTTCATTGGCAATCGAGGAGATCAGCGTTCCCCAGCCGGGTTTTGTCGCATCCGGAAACGCCTGCTGAATCATGGTGGCCGCTTCCTTCATCTTGGTTTGATCAGGGATAAGATCGTTCACCATATAGAGGCCCATCACCGCAATGCCGATCATCATAGGCCAGCGGACCGTCATCAGGACGGTCCACAGCATCGAGAGTTTGCCGCACTCCGCATCATTTTTGGCTCCGAAATAGCGGGGATCCGCGCCCGTACCCAGTCCGGCCACAATCGTGCGAATCAGATAGAATGACGAAAAGATGAGCAGATGCTTGTATGCCTCATAGCCTTTCGGCACATGCACCGTCCACTGGGGCGAACCATGGATCCAATCAGGACTGCCGGTGACTTTCATGGCAACCTCGGAAATTTCAGCTACGTCAGCCACGCCACAAAAGGCCTTCACCGAAATATACACGACAGCAATGAGGATGATCACCACCTGAAACAAGTCGGTGAAGATCACCCCGTAGAATCCTGACATCATGGTGTAAAGCGTCGCCATGATCAGCAACGTCAGCGAGCAGGCTTCCGGAGAAAACGGCAGGAATGTCGAGAGGAAAACACCTGCACCGATGATGAGATAAGCCAGCATACCGATGGTGGTCAGCACCGTGGCGATCACTCCCATCAATTGAGAGGCTCTGCCGCCCCAGCAATCACCGAACCGGTAAATGTTCCACTCCGCGCCGGTGAGACATCCGGAACGTCGATGCCATTTTCCGGTCCACAGCATCATGAAGGGCAGCACAAGAACCGCACCACCACGGAATTCCACAAAAAGCCCCTTGGGTCCTAACAAAAAGAGGAAAGATACAATCACCGCAGTGCCGGCAAGATCCAGAAAACTTGCCATACCCGAGACTCCCATCGCCCACCAGGGGATGTTTTTTCCGCCGCAAATGTAATTGTCCAAACTCTTGGACGCGAGACGCTTCAGATAGAATCCAAGGAATATGAGAATGAGAACATAAAGTCCCATGAAAATGTAGTCGATGATTCCGAAATAGCTGGTTGTGTTCATATCAATTTATGGCTGGAATTCTCCGAAGGGCCGGTTGGGAAAAGTTGCTAGATGTTTTTTGAGACGCGCTTGCAGATCGGAAACAATTTCAGGTTTCTCGCGGAAGAGATTGTTTTTTTCCTGCGGGTCAGACTCCAAATCATACAGCTGATCCGCTTGAAAATAGTTGGGATTGTAGCGGGAACTGTAGTATCCCAGATGGTTGTTGGCCACCAGATACGGCAGAGGATGGGAAGGCGCGTCACCAAAGGCGGGGAATTTTTCCCCGGCATCGATGCGACGCTGCATGTCCTGCGGATAGCGCACCGCGATATACTTCCACTTCGCTGTCTTGACCGCGCGTGCGAAACCGATCTCGTGAAAAGTTTCCTGGCGCAATGGCCCGGAAACCTGTCCGCGGATCACGGGGGCGAGCGAAATCCCATCCATCACATGATCCTTCGGCAATTCCGCTCCAGCAAGATCCAGAACGGTAGCAGCGTAATCTGTATTCAAGACGAGATGCGGATACGTGGAGCCTTTGCGGATGGTTGCCGGCCAGCGCATGACCAAGGGGACTTTGAGCCCTCCCTCATACAAGGTTGTCTTGCCGTATCTCCACGTACCGTGATCGGAGCTGACGATGATCAAGGTGTCATGGGCAAGACCGCGTTCATCAAGCTTGCGGAGAATCGCTCCGATCGAATGATCCAACCAGCGGATCCAAGCATGCCGCTCCTCAAACCCTGCCTCGATGACTTCGCGTTTGATGGCTGCACGCGATGGCATGAAGGAGTAGTCCAGATCCTTCCGATATCCCTCTCCGGTGTAATGAGGATCGGCATCCAAAGAATTGATGTAACCGTTTTTTGTTTTCGCCCACGGGTCAGGACCATGCGGTATGGTTGTTCCGTAGTAGAGGAAAAATGGTTTCTCATCTTGAGGAGAGCGAGACTCCAGGTAATCGAGAACGGATCGAGTTGTCCATTCGACATTGTGAACATTCGACGGCTTGTTATAAAGCTCCAGCAAATTGCCGGGATAAACCGCACCGACCCAATCAAAGCCCACTTTTCGAATGCGAGCCCGCCACCAATTTTGATTGTCCCGCATCGCCTGATTGGTCACCGGATCGGTACGAGGATCGCTTTCCAAAGGGTATCTTCTCAGCCCCGGAGCCGGATCACTCCCCCATCGCTTGGGATGTTCCAAAACCTCTTGCTCCAAGATGTGACATTTCCCCACCCACGCAGTGGTGTAGTTTGCTTGTTGCAAATGACGAGGCAAGGATGTTTCTTCCGCACCAAGTTCCACATTGTTTTCAGGACGGGACATCATGCCCGAAGGAAAAAGTCGATTGAACATGGCTCCTCTGCTGCGGGAAGCATAGCGCCCTGTAAATGTGGTGTAACGGGAAGGCGAACAGACAGGACAGCTCACATTCGCATTGGTCATCACTATACCTTCGCGAGCGAGACGATCCATGTTCGGTGTCAGAACTTTGTCGCCACCAAAACCAAATCCTTTCGGCGAAATCAGATGAGGATATTCCGGCGTTGGCGGATTTTGTGGACTTTGATCGTCCGTGAGAATCAAAATGACATTCGGTCTTCGCAACGCAAAAACATCCATACAAGAAAACAACATCAAAACAGCCACAGCAAAAAACCTCATGACGAAGCATCCTGCGACCACGACAAAGTAGCGAAAAACCTCAAAGATTAAACGTTTTTTCTTCAATGCTTTATGATGCGATAATTCCATGTGATCTCAGAGTTTGGAAACGGAATCCCTGATAACAAGGTTGGTTGGTTGTACCTGATGTATAACTGATTTTTCGGGATGAGCAAGTCGCTCCAACACCAATTGGGCACTCACGGCACCAATGTCGCGTTTTTTGAGAGCCACGGTTGTTAGCGATGGGCGTGCCCGAACGGCCGCGGGATCATCATCGAAGCCTACCACCGAAATGTCTTCCGGTATGCGAAAACCAGCTTGATCCAACGCATCCATGAGGTGAAGGGCCATCGTGTCATTGACTGCGAAAACAGCTGTCGGAGGATTCGGTGCCTTGAGTCGCCATATGAGTGCTTCAGCGGCTTCGTGATCATGATCCACACGGATGAGAGATTCCACTTCACTTGCCTTCATACCGCATGACCGCAAACCACAAAAAAATCCGGCGATGCGCTGTTCGATGTTGTAGAGAGGGCTGCGATAAGCGGTCATCACCACATGACGATGACCTTGTTGATAAAGATACTCGGCAACCTGGTGTCCGCCGCCAAAACCATCACTGGTGAGAGAGTCGGCATCAAATGAGCGGACATAACCATCCACGATGCACAATGGCACAGGACAGTGCCGCAGCACCTCATAATCAGCTGCTGTGAACACACCTGCGAGGACGACCAGAGCGTCCACCTTGCCCTGCCTGACGATCGAAGGCATGCCATCAGGATCTCTACGGTTTCCCAGCACGAGATCCAGGCCCGCCTCGGCGAACGTCTCCGCCAAGCCCTCCATGATCCGCGCGTAGAAGACGTTACCGAACAACTCGGCAAATGAAGGCGCATAGATCACTCCCACGGCATCGGTCCGCTGCAACCGCAAACTACGCCCCGCGGAGTTCGGAACAAAATTCAATTCCGCACACTTTTCGAGAATCTGCAAGCGCATCTCCTCGCTCATCCTACCACGACCATTGATGGCGTTCGAGACAGTGGCTACAGAGCAACCGAGTATCTCCGCGATATCTCGTAATTTTGCTCCCCCGTTGCTCGTCGACATACGTCGAACATGGGTAAGCTTGCGCAATTTGACAAGCCCGGAATCCCGGTTTTGGATGAGAATGTGAGGCATGATGATAAAAATGAGACTGTCCGCAAGCGACACAAAAATCGCATGGACAAAAAATTTTGATACCGCATTGCTGCGTAAAGAATCCAGATATGGATCAGGCTGGGAAGATCCTCAGATTGCGGATCAGATCTTGGATGGGGAGACCGCCGGTCGTGGGACCGACGGCCTCCTTTTTTTCGAAGAAACCCTTTACTTCGAAAATGTTTTCATGGGAAAAAAGATCGACCATCCATTACTGGCTGACCTTGAGGCGATAGAAATTTGTCGCCGGAGTGCCCGGGGTGTATGTGTAGGTGATCGCCGTCGCTGCGTTCACATAATTGTTACCACTTACCTCGGTCCACGCATCGGCAACTCCGAGGTCGGTCGATTCTTCGATGGCATAGGTGATCCCCGTCACAGCCGGTGTCTGACGCTTGTTGTATGTCAGCGTTGTGCCATTGCTGCTAGCGCCCAACGTATTTGAAACAGTCGGATCCATACCCTCCAGCGCAAACTCCATCAGGTTCGAAATACCATCGCCATCCGCGTCATCCGCAGGGCCTTGTTTTCCTGCATCGACCTGCCCGTTGGCAAATGTTCCGGCAATCCAGGAAGAGAAGGTTAGCCCCGTGCCTGTTGTAACGATCAGAGTGCCGGTGCCAGAGAAACTGGAAGTCGTGATCGTCGCACCAGCAGGAACACTTGTGGAACTGTAGATGCCAGCCGGTTGTTGAGTGGAGCCAAAGAAAAGCTTATCAACGGTTTCCGCGCTGGTCAGGTCCACCGTGCCACCCGCAATGATGAGTTTGCCGGTATCCGCGATGGACGTGCCCTTGAGCGCGAGCACACCGCTGTTGACCGTGGTGTCACCGGTATAGGTGTTCACGCCGGAAAGCGCCCACGTGCCTGCTCCCTCTTTGGTAAGCGAGACAATCCCCCCTCCGGCTGTGTTGTGGTCTTTGATGGCACCAAGGATTTCGTTGGCTGATCCGGTGTAGTTGCCGCCAAGGGTCAGCGAACGAGCTACCGTTACGCCAGCGACCACTTGATTCAAAGTCGTGGCTGTGAAAGTCAGTTTGCCATTGCCATTGTTGAGAATCATCGCACTTCCCGTGTTGGTTGCCGTATTGGTGCCGATTTGAATCACTTTGTTGGTGCTGCTATCAGCAGTGCCGATGTATTCAAGGGTGGCCGTGGCGTTACTGCCCAGACGGATCGAACTCGTCCCGGCTCCGAGGCTGCTGGCGATTCCGTTATCCTCCAGTTTGGAGACTTGGATCGTCCCGGCATCCGAGAGGACCTGGCCAACGAAGGTATTTGCCGTATTACTTATCGTCAGAGTTCCCGCGCCTTGCTTGGTGAGGGCAAGGTTGTTCTCATTGGTGCCCGAGCCACCGATGGCACCATCGAAAGTGTTGCTGCTTGCAATATTCAGGAAGAGTGTTGAGTTGGAGGCATTTCCGCCCACCACCGATCCACCCGAGCCAGTCGTCGTCAGTGCACTGAGTGTTTGAGATACCTGCGATGTGCCGCCAAGAACAAGCTTACCAGTTGTAGTGGCGTCACCCAGGACTACAGCGCCAGTGCTAGCCAGGCGATTGGTCCCGCCATCCAAGACCAACTTGCCGCTTTTGACTGTGGTCGCACCGGTAAAGGTGTTCGCCCCCGTCAGATTGAGCGTGCCAGTTCCGTAAAGACTGGCGTTGCCGGAGTTACCGGAACTGCTCAATGTCAAACCACCACTGCCGCTGATTACTCCGCTCATGGTCACTGCACCAAGTTCGGTCGTGGTAGTGAGCATCCGATTGCCACTGATCTGAACAGTCAATTCACCTGTAAGTGTCTGGCCTTTGGTGATGGTCAGGAGCCTAGTTGCGGAATCATCGTTGTTGAAAATGACGGTGCCACTACCTGGCAGGGTGACGTTGTTGAAGGTTGCTCCCGAGGAGTTGCGCGAACAGATGCCGCCATTGTTCCCAAGTGTGATCGCCTGTCCATAAGTGCCGCTGGTATTAAAAACGAGCAGGCCGCCGCTGGTAACGGAGGTGGTTGCGGCGGCAGGCAGCGCGCTAGCACTGGTGCTGATGAACACCCGACCGCCGGTGATCTCCAAGGCGCCGAAACCATTGCCTGAGTTCGTCAACGTGGTTCCCCCGTTGCTCATTTTCAATGTGCCACCGCCGGTGACCGCGCCGCTCAACGTTTGGGTTCCACTCGATGATTTTTCAAAGGTCGCCCCGGTGGCGATGGTCATGGCTCCCGCATAAGCGCCAGCAGTGCCTAACACGGCGGCCCCGCCGATTTCCAGCTTGCCGGCGTTGATGATTGTGTCGCCGGTGTAGGTGTTCGAGTTGGTAATGATCAGAGTCTGGCTTCCTGACTTCGTCAGCGCAGTCGTGCCTGCGATCGCCTTGCTACCCTGAAGTGTGTAGGGCGTGGCGCCACTGTTATCAAAGGAAACGTTGGACGGAGTGACATCAGCAACAGAAAGGTCAATTGTGTAATTCGCAGCCGTGTCGTCGAACGTAACGGGCTCACCGTCGGCGTAATCCACCGGACTTGCTCCTTGGTTCCAGTTCTTGGAACCGGCGATGGCGGCCGTGCTCCACTCGCTACTTTGGAGACCAGTCCACTTCATGGCGGGAAGATCAGAGACAACTAACTCCACGACGCCGGCGGCATCGTTCAGCGCGTAGGTTTTGCCAGGGGGCGTGGTGCCGAGGGTGTAGGCACTGAAGCCGCTGCCCTGCAACGCGCCGCTGTAGGTGATCAACGGGTAAGTGCCATTGGCTGGAGCGCTGCCGGTGATATTGATGGTGACCGACCCGGCCGCGCCGCTGTTGGTGACGCCGTTGGTGTTGCTGACCGTAAGATTCGTGCCGCCGCCTGCGACGTTGAAATTCAATTTGCCGTTGGCGGAAAAGGTGAGGGCTTTGACAGTGCTTGAGGTAGTGGTCAGCGAGAGCGCGCCCGTGTCGGCAATCGTCACCCCACTGGAGTTGCTAGAGGCGTTCGCGTGTCCCAGAATGAGAGTACCGGCGCTGACGGTGGTAGAGCCGGTATAAAGATTCGCACCAGACAGTGTGAGCGGACAAGTGGCACTGTTCTGGGTCACCCCGGTGACATTCGCGCCAATTTGACCGCTAATCACATTACCAGCAGAGCCGGTGATAGTGCCTTGACTGGTGACGGTCCCCGTGTTGTTAACCGTGCCCGACAACGTTATCTTGCCAGTCGCACCGGTGCCGTTGTTCAAATTGTTCATGAGCAGGTTGCCACTGCCCGTCACGCCTCCTGATAGAGTTACCGAGGCCGTCGTGCCAGCACTGAAGGTCCGCACATTGAGATTTCCATTCAAAGTGATTGCTCCGGACATGACGAAACCAGAGCCGGTGCCATTCGCGGCGATGATCGATGTGCCGGTCGTGTTGGCGTTGACTTGGACGGCGTTGGCGTTGTTGACGCCGGTTTGGAAGACAGGGTTGACGCCGCCGGGCCCGCCAATGACCAACGTGCCCGTGCCCAATGTGGTCTGGGTGGTCTTGCTATCCACTGTGCCACTAAGAATGGTCACGCCACCGGAAAAGGTGTTTGCACCTTGGAGCACCAGCGTCAGCGTGCTGCCTTCCTTCGTCAGGGTCTTGCTACCACCCGCTTCCGAGATAATGCCGGAGAGGGTCATGGTGGAAGCGGCGGTGCCGCTGGCAAGACTGACAAGCAAATTGTCATTGAGAACGATAGGAGCCGAAATGGTGGTGGCGCCGGTACCAGTGGCGGTGCGGATGAGGTTGGCGCTACCGCTACCTACATCAAAAGACAAGGAACCGCCGTTGGGTGCCAGTGTCTCGGTCTGCGCGCCGCTGTTGTCGCCGATGGTCAGAGAGCCAACGGTGATCACCTGGTTGAGATTGACGGTCTGGTTGGCGGAGAGGTTGACATTCATGTTCGCCACGTCGTCAGGGGCGTTGGGGAAACTCGCCGAGCCCTGCCCCCAGTTATTCTGACTGCTTGCATTATTCCAGTTAAACGGACCGGCAGCGAGTGGAGTCCAAGTGTAGGGACTTGCTGCGAAGGCGGAGGAGGTGACGCATGCCAAACTAGCAACAGTGATAGCAACGCTCAGAAATGGATTTTGTTTCTTGGATTTCATTTTCGGAATTTTGGGTTTTATGTTAGAATGGACTCGATAATCAAAAGTTGGCTTGGATGTTCGATTTTTCTGCGATTTGTCAGACTTCAGAATCTTTCTGCAGCTTTCGCAACTCTCCTACAGACACTTGACCATGATATTTGCAGAACGGGCGAAAAAACATGGGCACTGTGAATCATTTAACGCCGACGACGCAAAAGAGCGAGAAGACCGAAGCCACCGAGCAACGCCGCGCTGGGTTCAGGGACCGCTGTCATGGTCACAAACCTAGTTCCGGTAAGATCACCCGTGTAATTCATGCCAGCTTCGGTATCGTTGTAATTGAACAACCAGTTCGTACCGCTAAAGGTGATTGTCGTGTCATCAGCCAAAGTTTCGCCACTGTAGTTGAAGAGTCCTCCGTTCCACAGACCCGAGTAACTGACAAGGGTGAGCTTCTCACCAATGCTCCAAGAGCCGCTTCCCAGCTCACCCAGTGTTAGGATCGCTGCATTGCCCATATCGATGGCTAGGTTGCCAGTGACAGTCGTCATATCCCCGGCCACGCCAGGTGCCGCATCACTATTAATTTCGTATTCAAAGTTGGCGAGAGCTTCCAAAGTCAGGGCTCCGGTCGCCAAACTTTCGATGCTGTTACCGGCAGCAAGCGTGCCACCACCCATCACAGTAACAGAGCCGGCGATGCTACCGCTGCCCTGGAGCGTGCCGCCGTTGCCCACCGTGGTGGCAGTGTTCGCCAGCGAGCCGTTCACCGCGAGAATCCCAGCATTGACATTGGTGGCACCCGTGTAGGTGTTGGACCCCGAGAGAACCAGGCGGGATGTGGCGCTGTTCTGCGTCACGCCGGATACATTCGATCCGATGCTAGCACTGATGGTGGTATCGCCGGTCGCGGTGCCCTGCAACGTAATGCTGCCGGTATGGTTGATCGCACTGCCGCTCATGGTGATGGAATTTGCGGCGAGACCGAGATTATTGAGAACCAAATTACCCGTCCCGGTAATACCACCGGTGAAGCCGCTCTGTACCTTGATAGACCCGTTGATGTTATTGTTGTATGTCTGAATGGTAAGATTGCCATTCAAGGTGATTCCACCCGATAACGTGAATCCGGAGCCGGCACCGTTAGCGCCGATGGCCACAGTGCCACTGTCAGGAGCGTTGATGACGAATGCATTCGAGTTGTTCTGTCCAGTCAGATAAGTGGCTCCGGACGAACCTATGCCGCCCATGGTAACCGCGCCGGTTCCCAGTGTGGTGGTGGTGGTTCTACTCTCCAAGGTGCCGTTCTTGATGCTAACGCCACCTTCGAAGGTATTGGCGGCGTTGAGGATGGTAGTGCCGCTACCCTCTTGTCTGAATCCGCCCGCGCCGGAGATGACCGCGCTGCTGAAGTCGGTTCCCTGCGTGACGGTGTCGCTTTGGTTCACGGAGAAGGTGGCTCCCGATGCTACGCTGATCGCACTGTTCGTGTTCAATGAACCGGCGGTGCCTCCGGCACCGAGCCGCAACGTGCCGGCGCTGATCGTAGTGGCGCCAGAATAGCTGTTCGTGCCGGTGAGTGTCAGCGTGCTGGCATTGGTATCCTTGGTCAGCGCACCGGAGCCCGTAATGTTGCCGCTGAAGGTCTGGGCGGCGCTACTGCTGTATTGCAGGGTTGAGGTCGCGGCAGTGACAGCAATCGTCCCCGCATAGTTACCGCTATTGAGTGAGCCCGCGCTGCTGATCTGCAAAGTGCCATCGGTGATGGTCGTGTTGCCGGTGTAAAGGTTCACGGCGGTGAGGTTCAGCCCGGTAGTGGCGCTGTTTTGGATAACGCCAGTAACATTCGAGCCAATGACGGCGCTGATCAAGTTGGCCGTAGGACCGGTGCCTTGGCTGGTGACGTTACCAACATTGTTGATCGTGGCTCCGCTCAAGGTGACCTTGCCCGTTGCAGCGGTGCCGTTACTGAGGTTGTTGATGAGCAGGTTACCGGTGCCCGTCACGCCGCCGGTCAAGGTCACCGAGGCCGTTGTTCCATTGTTGAAGGTTCGGACATTGAGATTGCCATTCAAGCTGACCGCTCCGGACATGACGAAACCAGAGCCGGTTCCATTCGCGGCGATGATCGATGTGCCTGTCGTGTTGGCATTGACTTGAACGGCATTGGCATTGTTTACGCCGGTCTGAAAGATAGGATTGACACCTCCAGTCCCGCCAATCACCAGCGTGCCTGTGCCCAATGTAGTCTGGCTGGTCTTGCTATCTACGGTGCCGCTCAAGATGGTCACATTTCCGGACAAATTGCTATTTGCACCTGATAGAATCAACGTGCCAGTACCGGTCTTGGTGAAGCCATAACTGCCTTCGATGATGGCGGAAATGGTGGCGCTCTTGTTGGTGCCAAGCGCACCCACATCAATGACCGGCACGGTACCCGTAGCGGCACCAGTTGTTCCAGATAGTATGAGGTTATTGGTGGTTGTGCCGTTATTGTTCAAAATCCAGCTTCCCGCACTTGATGTAGTAGCGTCGCTGAAATTAAGTCGGTTGATGGTGCGATCCGTATCAAGACTCACTGTGCGGTCAGCCGTGATGTTGTTGGTGAAGTTCGCAATGAACCCTGCGCCATCAGCGATGCTACTGGCACTCCAGTTGCTAGCACCACTCCACAGACCGTTGGCATCGACGTTCCATGTACCGTCGGCAGCGAAAGCGGCGGGTGCGGTCAGCGTGAACGAAATGACGGCAAGCTTCAGAAATTTAGGCATGAACTTGGGTTTCATAAATGGCTCGGATTCGTTGGGTTTTGAATGCTTTCGATGGATTGGCTTACAGTAGTTATGGAACTTTTTTCAGATTATAAGGAAAAAACGATGGAAACAAAAAAATTGAATCTTTGGGTATGACTAGCCGTTAACGCAGTCAATGAACTCGAAGCATGAAAAAACCATCGAAAGTGTTTCCCCTTATGCTTGCGAAGTTTTGCGCACGCAACGACTGAATTAACGTTTAACCAAATATTTGGTAATTTGCAAGAATTTTTTTTCGTGCAAATGAAAAATTTTCACATCAACACTTCTTAAGTCCTCTATTTTTCAAATATTCAGAGCGCAATAAAATCCAATTTTAAATGATTTATCGTTTACTCATATTGGGTTTTGTGTCTATTTCGGCTTGCGCAAAATGCGCACCACTCGAATCATCAGATCCTATCCCTATCATATCCCCTATGCCTAAGACCGTAGTTCACCTGATCGCCAACGCACACCTTGATCCCATCTGGTTATGGAACTGGCAGGCGGGAGTCGACGAGGCGCTCGCCACTTTCCGCTCCGCCGTGGACCGTTGCCATGAGTATCCGGAGTTCCGCTACACACGCGGCGAAGCCTGGCTCTATGAATGGGTGGAAGATCTCGATCCCGGACTTTTCAACGAGGTGCGCGCACTGGTCGTAGAAGGTCGCTGGTCCATCGCTGGAGGACAATGGATCCAACCGGATGCAAATCTCCCCACGGCTGCTGGATGGCGCAAGCAAATCGAACTGGGCCAGCGATATTTCATGGACAAGTTCGGCA